>DUTE01000235.1 GCA_012842235.1 Bacillota bacterium | reverse complement strand
TTGATCTAAATATAAAAACTCATCTCTACCTAGATCCCTTGAGGCAATTTGAATTTTTCTTGTATCTGTTGATGCATTACCAAAACTAGGATAGTGGCCTGCAATGTCGTACTTGTCTCTTAAGCTAAAGAAAAACTCTCTCAATTTTGGATGATCATAAAAGTTTACTTTTTCAGGAAGGCCCTCTAAATCATAGTTATTAGGGTCATAGTTGTAAGCAAGCTCAGCAATATCTGAAAAAACCCTTTGGGTAAAATTAGCATAAGAAGGCGAACCTTCGTAATAAAGACCATCTTTATCTATGGTATTTTCGAAAAAATAGGTTGCACCTTGTAGACCCCAGGTAATATACTCAGGAATACCTAAGACAATGCCTGTTGCAAGCATTGCTCTTAGCTCATCAGATTCATGATTGTGTAGTGTAGACAGTTTGCCATCTCTAAGATCAAATTCAACAAACATATAATCAAGTAGAAGACCTTCTGCTACATTTTCAGCTATCGTCTTTTCCGAATAAAAAGATTTACTATGCATAGCTAGATTATTGTAAAGTAAATCAAAACTGCGTACAAAATGGACTTTTGAGCGGTGGACTATAGATGTGAGAAAATGGAGCCTTCCAGCGATAGCATCGTCATTAGGATGAAAATCTCGAGGCCCTTTTGTAGTTGGTGATAGATGTGCTAGGGCATCAAAGATTACTGCAGCTTTTTGAGCATATCTATCTTCGCCTGTTAGAGCATAGGCATAAGCGAGATAGTGTAACACCCCATCTTCACTACCCCATCCTGTGAAAGTGTTTACTACATACGCATTCCAGACGCCACGGAAGAAAAAACGTCTCCCATCGATGTAAACGCCATTACCACTATCATAGAATTTACTATCTGGATTATCAAAATCTATCTCATGTCCACCTGGACACCTCAATACGAGAGGCCGATCTAAGCTACAGATATCTGCACCACCAAAATTAGACCAAGACTGGTTATGCTCAGGACATCCTGCAATACCATAGGAAAAGATCGAACCTGGTTTGGGTATGATTGATCTAATATAGTCATCTTCTACATTAACCCATCTATCTGCTACAGCCAAAATCCGGTTTTTCTCAGCCTTAGCAAAAGGTTTTGTCTTCGCTAACTCTCTTGCTTGTAAAATATCTTCTTGAGTTATATATACTCCCACCTTAGGGATTACTTCCTTAGCTGCTGCCATAGATGAAAAGACAACTATCAACAAAATCACCCAAATGAAGTTATCCATTTTTCTCTCCCTTTTATCTTAGTAAAGGCCCTTTTAGGGCCTTTACTAAATTTTATCAAGAAATCTTTTAAACTCTTTATTTTTCTTCTGGAGTTCAGTTGTCATCTGTTTGGCTGCATCTTTTATAGCCAAAACAGGGTCTTTTCCTTGTTGTATAACTTCATGAGCAGCAAAATCTAACAACCTATAAGACACTTCTCTAGGTGCTAACGAAAAGGGAGGTGTCTTTGCATGTCTGGCCTGCTCCTCTATTATTAGGCGATCTTTTTCAGGAATAGGCAAAGATCTAAAAGCAGCAATATCTGTAGGGACAAAAGTAATACCTGTTATCTCGTTCATAATCCGTTTTGCATATAAACCTTGAGTCTCTGGTTTTGCCAAGAACTGAATCAGTTGCCACGCCTCATTTTTCTTCTTAGAACTTACCATAATAGAAAGTGTAGAAGGTCCGGCGTAAACTTGCCTTTGCATAGCACCATCTCTCATTGTTCCTGGGGCTACAGAGACTGCCCACTTACCTTTAATCTCAGGCGCAGAGAGATTAAATATGCCATAATCACTGTAGATATTGCCAAAAATAATTGGGACATTACCATTTCTAAAGTTCGTAACGCGAAGACTAATAGTTGTATCCTGTTCTAATTTATATTTAGTATAGAGTTCCATATATTCTCTAAAACCTTCAATTCCTTCAGGAGAGTCCCATGCTGAGGCCGTTAATTCGTCGTTATACCAATCTGCACCTTTTTGCCACATAAACATAGAAGCATCGCAATAAATGTTGCCAGTAAGCCCCCAGGCGAGTGATGCGTTCATACCTTTGGCCTGAAGTTTAGGGACTATAGCTCGAAACTCATCCCAGTTATCAGGTGTTTTAAGACCATTTTGAGCCAAAATATCTGTACGTACAAACATTGGGTAAAGATAAGTACCAAAGGGAACACCAAAAGACACAGATTTGTAACGCCAACCTTTTAGAAGACCGGGAAAAGTTCTTGCTTCTATCTCTTGGTAGTTTGGAAAAGTTGTTAAATCTACTAAAGCTCCACGTACACCAAGTTGGGGTGCAACAATAGCACCCATATGTGCTACATCTGGCCCATCACCAGTAACTGCTGCTAAAATGTATTTCTTTTCATAATCATTCCAAGAAATAGTTTCTAGCTTAACCTCAATACCTGTTTCTTTAGTAAAACCATCTGTAATGACCTCTTGGAGAATACGTTTTTCTTCGTTAGAGTATCCTGTTACCCACATACTAAGTGAAGCTGAATTAACCACTATACCTAAGATAAGAATCGCTAAACATACTAAAAAACTTTTCTTCACGCTAAATCCCCCTTACTAAGCAAAATTACCCTCCCACAGTTAAGATATTCCCGAATCTACTTTTTTTCCCTTCTGGAATAAAGCATCTTTCATCTCAACCTATTACTTGTCATAAATAATTAACCTATTTTTTTTACCTGATTACCCACTACTTTGTTGGGTAACCTATTATAAATTATAAAAGAAATGGGGGCTTTTTTTGTCTAAGATTAGGTATATACTACCTGGAGATCCCTTAGTGGAGCCTAAGCTTTTGGTAGCAAAACAACATGATATTGAGATCAACTTAGATATTAGTGATGCTGCTTATTGTTTAAATAAATCTCGTCACAATCAAGACTTTTCACTTTTTTTACTCGCTAATCAAGCTTTGGAGATTCTTTTAGAGATAGAGAACAATAAAACACCCACACTTCTTTCTCTGGAAAGACTAAAAGACAATTTCCAACAGCTTGGGCTTATTCCTTATAGTCATCAATTGGAATGTGTCAGATGTGTTATCGAAGAAATGAATGGTCAAGCAATATTAGCAGATGAAGTCGGCTTAGGAAAAACTATAGAAGCAGGTCTAATAATAAGAGAGTATTTTTTAAGAGATCTTGTGGAAAAAGTACTAATACTTACACCGGCTTCACTAACAAGGCAATGGGAATGGGAACTAAGACAGAAATTGGGACTGCGAGTTTTTCGACAACGGACAATCTTAGATTGGCAAAATAGTCGCTTACTTGTGGCAAGCCTAGAAACTGCCAAAAGAGAACCACATGCATCCTTAGTAAAAGAGGTAAACTGGGATATGGTAATTGTTGATGAGGCTCATCGGCTAAAAAACCATAAAACCCAAGCTTATAGATTTGTGTCAGAGCTAAAAAAGAAACATCTTTTGTTAATCACGGCAACACCTATGCAAAACAACCTCCGGGAGCTGTTTAATCTAGTTCAGCTTAT
>DUTE01000234.1 GCA_012842235.1 Bacillota bacterium | reverse complement strand
GAGGCCTATGGCGAAGTAATACCAATTTCCTCTGTTACTAAAAGTGGTTTAGATGAGCTTTTGAATTTGATTATACAAAAACTTGCAGATATTCCCAAAGAACATCTTGACGTGCAAAGAGTGAAGATCACACCTAACTTTGAAGAAGATTCTTATACTATAGAAGAAACTGAAGATGGGTTTTCTGTTCAAGGTAAAGCCCTTAAATGGATTGAGCGTTTTGACCATAGAAATTTCGAAGCACTTCAATATATTGAAACACGGCTTGAACATTTAGGTGTAATGGATGATCTAAGGAACAAAGGAGCTAAAGATGGAGATATAATCCATTTAGGTGAATTTGAATTTGAATTTATAGAGTAAAGGGGGCATTGCTTTGAAAAGTGAGTGTCTTCCGTGATGTTAAGAGAGTAGTTATTAAAGTCGGTACTAGTAGTCTTACTTACGAAAATGGCAATCTAAATATTGGCGCTTTTGAAACTTTAGTCCGTACTGTAGCTGATCTATCTAATTTAGGTATAGGTGTAGTATTAGTGTCATCAGGTGCTATTGCAGCAGGAATGAGCCGTTTAGGCTGGGAAAAAAGACCAAAGGCCATACCTTTAAAACAGGCAGCAGCTGCAGTAGGGCAACCACTTTTAATGCATCTCTATGAGAAATTATTTGCTGAATACGGCAAAACTGTAGCACAAATCCTTCTCACAAGGGAAGATTTAGCGATCCGCAATCGCTATGTGAATGCCCAAAATACTTTTATCACCCTACTAAACCACGATGTAATACCTATTGTTAATGAAAATGATACTGTGGCTGTAGACGAATTAAAATTCGGGGATAACGATACTTTATCTGCTCATGTAGCTAGTTTATGTGAGGCTGATTTACTCGTAATCTTCTCCGATGTAGAGGGCCTTTATACAGCAGATCCCCGAGTTGATAAAGAAGCGACTTTTATTTCTAAAGTGCACCAGATCACAGAAGAACTATGGGAAACAGCAGCAGGTGCAGGCTCTAGACGTGGTACCGGAGGGATGTATACTAAGCTTTTGGCAGCAGATATTGCAACTAAAACCGGTATAGGCGTTGTCATAGCCCACTCAAAAGAACAAATTAGGTTAAAAGAGATTCTTCAAGGCGAGAACATAGGTACCTTTTTCTATCCTTATGAAGACTGCCTTAAAGGCAAAAGCCGCTGGGTTGCATTTGGAGCTTGTTCTAGTGGAACCTTAGTTATAGATGATGGTGCCAAAGAGGCTTTGTTAGAGCAGGGTAAGAGCCTTTTAGCTAGTGGCGTAGTAGAGGTTAAAGGAGACTTTGACAAAGGTGATGTGGTAGTTATTGAAGATGAAGCTGGGGAAATAATAGCAAGAGGACAATCACGCTTTAATGCATTAGAGGTTGACAAAATTAAAGGGTTGGGCTCTTTTGATGCTAGTAAAGTCCTTAATAAAGACATCTCAGTTTTAATTCATAGAAACGATCTTGTAGTATTAAGGAGGGATGATTAATGTCTGAACTCAAAGAAAAAAGCCGTTTAGCTTTTGAAGCATCTAAGGTGCTAGCTTTAAAATCGAGCTCACAAAAAGATGCTGCACTATTAGAGATGGCAAAAGCACTACGAAATTCTCAAGAGGAAATATTACAAGCCAACCAAAAGGATCTCGAAGAAAACGCTCATCTGCCTTCTGCTCTGTTAGATCGTTTGTCTTTAAGCCCAGATAGGATAGAGGCAATGGCTAAGGGCTTAGAAAATGTGGCGAATCTTCCAGATCCAATAGGCAAAGAGATCAAGATGATCAAACGACCCAATGGTTTAAAAATTCGTCAAGTCCGAGTTCCCATTGGTGTTATTGGCATTATTTATGAGGCTAGACCTAATGTTACTTCTGATGCAGCAGCTTTATGCTTAAAGGCTGGTAATGCTGTTATTTTACGTGGGGGCTCTGAAGCATCGAATTCTAACATGGCGATCGGTTCAGTCCTAAAAAAAGCCCTAGAAAAAACAGAAATTCCTACTGATGCTTTACAAATTATTGGAGATACAGACAGGATAATAGTTTCGGAACTTATCAAGTTAAGAGAATATGTTGATCTAGTTATTCCCCGTGGTGGTGCAGGGCTTATTAAATTTGTTACAGATAATGCTACAGTTGCTGTAATCGAGACAGGTGTAGGTAACTGCCACTTGTATATAGATAAAGATGCCGACCTTCAGATGGCAAAAGATATTCTCATTAATAGCAAATGCCAAAGACCAGGGGTCTGTAACTCTATAGAGACCGCTCTAGTTCATGAGGATGTAGCTGCAGAGTTCTTACCTTTAATCTATAAAGAGCTAAAAGAGCGTGGAGTTTTAGTCAAGGGTTGTCCTTACGCAAGGCAGTTTGTTCAAGAATTAGAAGAAGCTGACTATAACGACTGGTCTACAGAGTATCTCGATCTTGTTTTAGCAATTAGAGTTGTGGAAAGTTTAGATGATGCTCTTTTGCATATTGCTAGATATTCGTCAAAACACTCGGAAGCTATAGTTACAAATAACTATTTTTCAGCCAAGCGATTTTTAGAAGAGGTAGATGCTGCAGCAGTCTATGTCAATGCCTCTACTCGCTTTACAGATGGAGGCGAGTTTGGCCTAGGAGCAGAGATCGGTATCTCTACACAGAAGCTTCATGCAAGAGGTCCTATGGGTCTTGAAGAATTAACAACAGTAAAGTATGTAATCGAGGGAGAAGGGCAGATAAGATGAAAATAGGAATTCTCGGCGGTACCTTTGATCCGATCCATTGGGGGCATTTGTTTATAGCTGAGGTAGCTAGAGAAACGCTTAAACTTGATGTAGTTTATTTTGCCCCTGCTAAGATACCACCACACAAAAAAGGTGCAATTGCCAATGCTGAAGATAGACTAGCTATGATAGAGATGTCTATCGCCGAGAATCCCCGCTTCCAAGTAGCACTATGGGATTTAGAAAGAGAGACACCAGCCTATACTTTCGAAACCATGCAAGAATTGAGTGCACGTTTTCAAGATGATGAACTTTATTTTCTTATTGGCGGAGATTCTCTAAGAGATTTTAGTACATGGAGAAATCCAGAAGAAATAATTAAATACTGTAAGGTAGTTGGTCTAAATCGTCCAGGAGTTGAACTTAAGGATACTGAATTTATTAAAAAGCATCAAGATCGCTTTATCATTATCGATTGCCCTCCAATAGGGATATCCTCAACAGATATTAGGACACGGCTTTTGGCTGGTTTAGATGTACGCTACTATCTGCACCCTGCTGTATATGAATATATTAAAATAAAGAAATTATATAAAGAGAAAAAGCACTCCTAAAAGAGTGCTTGGGTTAGAGAAAAAGGAAATGCTACCTCGATTTTTGATTGTCCCCTTCTTTTTAAGAAGGGGTTTTAAATATCGACAAGTGAAAAGCAAATAACACCTAAACTATATAGAAGTTAGAAGATTTGACTGTGTAATAAATGTTTTTGCTGTAAAAAAAAGAGAACAGGCCTCGTTAGCTAAATCAAAGACATCAAGAATTTCTTTTTCGCTAAACCCAAAACGTCGACCAAGCCAAATAAGGTAACTTTCCTCTTTGAAGAAGATTCTTCCTTTATTAAGAGCAGTAAGGTACAATTCAAAGAGGACAATAAACCTTACTCTACGAGAGTTAAAAACTTTTTCTGGCCTTTTTTCATAACAGTGGATGGTAGTCTTAATAGAATTATTAGTCTGAACTAGGGGAAAAAGGTTTCTTTCTTTTAGCTCGTCTTTTTTTGTGATACTAACCATTTCTAAAGATAATTGTCTAAAAAAGTTTTCTTGCTCAGTAGATAAATATTCCATAAACATAGAAACACCTCTTGGTAAAGGTATGCCAAGAGGTGTTTTAAAATATCTATTTTTTGTTTTCTAATCGGCTTTTTTGAGGAAATTTGTCTAGTTCACTTTTTTTATAGAAGACTTCATCAACGGTTTTTGGTAGATACCGTTGTTTAACATAATGGTTAGGATAGTCATGTGGATAAAGGTAGCCTTGACCAAATCCTAGAGCTTCTTTACCACCGCGGCTTCCATCGCGGAGGTGTCTAGGAATTTCGGGGTTTTGGTGTGTTTCTACATATTTTAGTGCTTTATCGATAGCAAGGTAGGCTGAGTTAGATTTAGGAGCAAGACTTAGATAGATAGTAGCTTCTGCAAGTGGTATACGCCCTTCTGGTAAGCCGATACGATTAACTGCCTCTGCAGCACTTATAGCCATGGTTAAGGCATAAGGATCAGCAAGACCAATATCTTCTGCAGCAAGGATAATCAATCTCCTAGCAATAAACAAAGGGTCCTCACCTGCATAAAGCATCCGAGCAAGATAATATATAGCAGCATCGGGATCAGAGCCTCGGACACTTTTTATAAAAGCACTTATAACATCATAGTGTTCGTCTCCACCTTTAGTATAATTTAAAATTGGTTTTTGGACGATGTCTTCTAGTATTTTGTTGGTAAGCTGTACAACATTGTTTTTACGGGGAGATGCCAAAACACATAGTTCAAGTGTATTTAAGGCTTGTCTAGCATCGCCATTGGCAAAGATTATGAGGTTATCTATAAAATTCTCTTCAAAGTCTACCTGAAACTCTCCTAAGCCTCTTTCTTTATCCTTAAGGGCATCATTGATAATCCTTTTAATATCCTCATCTTTAAGATGCTTCAGCTCAATTATTCGACACCGTGATAAGAGAGCCTTATTTACACTAAACATAGGATTTTCAGTTGTTGCTCCAATGAGAATGATAGTTCCATCTTCTACATGAGGCAAAAGAGCATCTTGTTGAGCTTTATTAAAACGATGTACTTCGTCGATAAAAAGAATAGTTTTTCTATTATTTAGAATCCTTTCTTCTTTCGATCTTTCAATAGCTGTTCTTATATCAGCTACACCACTTGTAACAGCACTTAGGGTAAGAAAGCGAGCTTTAGTAAGGTTAGCAATGACACTTGCTAGTGTTGTTTTGCCAGAACCAGGGGGACCATAAAGAATCATAGATGGCACTCTATCATTTAAGATTAACTGTCTAAGTACAGTTTGTTCGCCAATAGCTTGGCTTTGGCCATAAAATTCTTCTAAGGTTCTTGGACGCATGCGATCTGCAAGTGGAGCTTGTCTTTTTATTTCTTCTTTGGTTAATTGACTAAAGAGATCCATGTTATGAGACCTCCTTATAGT
>DUTE01000233.1 GCA_012842235.1 Bacillota bacterium | reverse complement strand
TTACAACAAGGTGTTTTGCAGGAATACTCAAAACGTTTGCAGAAAAATACTTGAAGAACAATGAAAACGCAATCTGTTTTCTAACATTATGTTCTAATTTTATTTGGAGGTGGCTTTTTTGAGTCGTAGGAGTAAATTACTTATGTCCTTGGTATTTGTTCTCGTTTTAGCCAACTTTATACAGGCAACTACTTTAGAGATATGGTATGTTGGTTGGACAAATGAAATGAAAACTGTTGCACAAAGTATTATTGATAGCCAGTTTACTGCTAAAACCGGTATCGACGTTAAGGTAGAACCATTAAGTTGGAGCGACTATTATAACAAGTACTTGCTTTCCTTAGCAAGCCGTGACACTCCTGATCTGTTTGTTTTAGGTACAGAAACTGTAGACTTTGGCCTTAGAGGCGGTCTAGTAGACCTAGCTAAGTTCAAACCTGATGAGTTCGCAGAGATGGAAAAAGAAGTCTTTGGTTCTCTTATGGGTCCTTTTTCTTTCCGAGGAACAAGATTCGGTATGCCTGTTTCTATCGGTGCAATGATTGCTGCTTATCGTCAAGATATCTTAAACGACATGGGACTTAGTATCCCTAATGAATGGGAAGATATTAAAAAGTGGCAGCCAAAAGCAATGGCCCAAAATCGCACCTTTGGTTTTCATTATGGCTCTGTACAATATGATAGTATTTGGGGAGCTTATACTCTAATTACTCAAAATGGTGGACAGTTATTTAATCCAGATGGTTTTTCAAGTGCTTTAGACAAACCTGAATCTATTAAAGGATTTCAGGAGTATATAAGTTTGTTTAAAGATCATAAATTTCCGCAGGTTGGTGTAGGTCTTCCTCCATTTGTCTCTGGTGAGTGGTTAATGATTACTGATGGTATTTGGCTTTATCCAAACCTTCTGCAACATGCCCCTCAGCTTAAAGGCAAATGGGTACTTGATCTAATGCCTGGAACTAAACAAAGTGATGGTTCAATTCACCATGGCTCCTTTGCCGGAAGTAGTGTTATGGGTATTTCAACTTATTCAAAACACAAGGAAGAAGCCTGGCAGTTCTTGAAATGGTTTACCTCTACTGAGACACAAGCTAATATATCTAATTCTATTATTGAACAGATTCCTGGTAGTATGTGGCTTCCTGCTAATAAAGAAGCTCTTGCTAATATAGAAATTGACGATGATGCTAGAAATGCTATTTATGGTCAGCTTTCGCACTCAGAACCTGCTCCCTACGCTATAAACGTAGCTGTCTTGTACCGTTATGTGAAATTTGCGGTAGACAAGAGTGTATTGCAAGATATGGATCCTAAAGAAGCTATTTTGGAAGCAGCTAAAGAGATGAATGCTGAAATGGCAAGACGTAAAAAAGAATATTCTCGTTTACTAGCCAATCTAGATTAAACATCGAGTATAAATAGGAAAGCACTAGAGTAAATTCTCTGGTGCTTTTTTCTCATGAAAATCTTGGCTTTCACGATCTTATTATGTTTCTTACCCCCTCTAATCTTTCTCAAAAAGCAAACTAAACAGACTCCTAGCTAGCTTTTTTTATTTGCTATCTAAGGATAACCTTATCAATTACTTATATAATATCTCCTACAAAACCTGCAATCTAAATCTCTAATACTATGGCTAGAACAAATGACTAGATATTCGCCTTTAGTAATTAATCTAAAAGTCCAATTAAGTAAACGACTTTTTTAAACCAGACAGCAACAATTATACCTAGTTCCACTAGTTGTATAAATACTCTAAAAATGCATTTTGCAGGAAAGACAATCTTTTTGAAGAATTTTGTTATTAAGAATAGGGGGAGAGAGAATATGTTTTTTTACAAAACATCTTTCTCGATATTTTGGAGGTGCTACTTTTGAGCAGAAAAAGAAAATTACTTTTCTCATTAGTATTAGTTGTTGTTTTTGTGACAATTGCTCAAGCAACAAAATTAGAAGTCTGGTATGTTGGTTGGACAAATGAAATGAAAACTGTTGCCCAACGTATCATTGACAGTCAGTTTACAGCTAAAACCGGTATTGAGGTCCAGGTTGAACCTTTAAGTTGGGGCGACTACTACAACAAGTATCTACTCTCACTTGCAAGCCGAGACACTCCTGACTTATTTGTCTTAGGAACTGAAACTGTAGACTTTGGTCTTAGAGGTGGCCTTGTTGATTTAGCTAAGTTTAAACCTGAAGAGTTTGCTCAGATGGAACAACAAGTCTTTGGTTCTCTTATGGGACCTTTTTCTTTTCGTGGTACACGCTTTGGTATGCCTGTTTCTATTGGTGCAATGGTTGCCGCCTATCGCCAAGATATCTTAAACGAAATGGGACTCGATATCCCTAACGAATGGGAAGATATTAAGAAGTGGCAACCAAAAGCTTTAGCCCAAAATCGCACTTTTGGTTTCCATTATGGCTCTGTACAATATGAAAGTCATTGGGGTGCTTATACTTTAATTACCCAACACGGTGGACAGTTCTTTAATCCAGATGGTTTCTCTAGTGCCTTAGATAAACCAGAATCTATTAAAGGGTTCCAAGAATATATAAGTCTTTTTAAGGATTATAATTTCCCCGAAGTTGGTATAGGTATTCCTCCATTTGTCTCTGGCGATTGGTTAATGGTCACTGACGGCATTTGGCTCTATCCTAACCTTTTGCAACATGCACCACAACTTAAAGGAAAATGGAAACTTGATTTAATGCCTGGGACAAAACAAGATGATGGTTCTATCCATCATGGTTCTTTTGCTGGTAGTAGTGTTATGGGTATTTCTACCTATTCAAAACACAAAGAAGACACATGCTACCAGGGATTT
>DUTE01000232.1 GCA_012842235.1 Bacillota bacterium | reverse complement strand
CATCTTTAGAAAGAATCTCGGAATATCTTTCTCTTAAACCAGCAGTACCTAAACCTAAATATCCTCAAAGACTCAAAGATTCTACTGGCCAGATCGAAATTAAAAACCTCTATTTCAGCTATGATGAAACAGCTACACCTCTCTTTCGAGATTTAAATCTAACAATTAGGGCTGGAGAAACCTTAGCTGTAGTAGGACCAAGTGGTTCGGGAAAAAGTACCTTGACAAAATTAATATGTAGACTCTACGACCCCCAAAGAGGAAGTATCACTATAGATGGTCTCGATTTGAGGGATATTGAGCCTTCCGACCTAAGAAAAAATATTGCTGTTGTTCCTCAAACAATTACATTGTTTTCCGGTACTATACGAGATAATATTGCTTATAGTAAGCCAGATGCCTCAGAGGAAGAGATCGAAAATGCTGCTAAACGCGCTTTAATCCACGACTATATTATTCAACTTCCTCATGGTTACAACACAGAAATCGGCGAGTCAGGAAAGGGTCTCTCTGGTGGGCAAAAACAGCTTATCTCTTATGCTAGAGCTATCCTTGTTAACCCCTCCATCCTTATTTTAGATGAAGCAACATCAAGTGTAGATGCAAATACAGAAACAGCTATCAAAAACACCATGGAAGACCTCTTAGAAAACAGAACCTGTATTATTATTGCTCATCGTTTTGCTACCTTAAAATATGCTGATAGAATTGCACTCTTTGATAAAGGAAACCTAGAGGCTTTAGGAACTAAAGAACAACTGTTAAGAGATAGCCCCTTGTTTTTAGAACTTGTCTCTAGACAACTACTCGCCTAAACTACTTCTAAATGGAGGACACTAAGATGAGTCAACTATGTATTACAGCTGTTGTTAACAACTGGGTTGAAAAGCCGTACCTCTTAGCTGAACATGGATTGGCATTGTATATTGAGTATGAAGGTAAGAAGTTTCTTTTTGATACTGGTTCAGGTGAAACTCTACTTCTCAATGCTTCAAATCTAGGTATCGATCTTACAAGCCTAGATGGAGTAATCATTAGCCACGGTCATAAAGAACATACCGGAGGACTTAGTAGTCTTTTAGCTTTTAATATTAAAAAGCTATATGCCCATCCAAACATATTTGAAGAAAAATTTTCTCGTGATTCCAAAGATTTAATTAGGAATGTCTCTGCACCAGTCTCCCATCTGCTTATTGAAAAATCTGGTGTTGAACTGTGTTTTAATACTAAACCTGTAGAGATTGCTCCAGGCATGATTCTATCTGGCGAAATACCCTTAGATGAAGAATCGGAAGAATTCATTCCTCCTGGAGCTTTTTATAATTGGACTCCGTCTGGATTTAAGCAAGAAATGATCTTAGATGAACAAGCTCTTCTCATTAAAACAGATAAAGGCTGGGTTATTGTCTGTGGTTGTTGCCATCGAGGAATTTTAGCAACAATAAAGAAAGCCCAACAAATCACAGCAAGTGAGAAGTTTTATATGCTAATCGGTGGCTTTCACCTAAGCGATGCAGACCATGAGTTTCTGCAGAAATTTTCCCATTTACTTAGCCAATACTTTAGTGTTGTTGTGCCTATGCACTGTAGTAGCAAAAAAGGCTTTCTTACTATCTATAAGATATACGGCAAACAATGCATTTCTTTGTTTATTGGTGATACAATTGAGGTATAGTTAAAAAGGAAAGGTAATCTTCATTTCCTTCTTTGCTGTTGCAGACTGAGAGTTTTTTCGTAGGCAAAAAAGCACCTGCAGCAATTAATGCAGGTGCTTTTTGCCTAATAAAGGTTTGAAGGGAGATGGATGGGTTAATACCCGAAGATAGTATGGAAAAAGAACAACTTAATACTGATTCAAAGATCAAAAATGTAATCGCCGTAATGAGTGGCAAAGGTGGGGTTGGTAAATCCTCTGTCAGTGCACTTCTTGCCGCATCCTTAAATAAAAAAGGTTTTAAGGTTGGTATTATGGATGCTGATATTACCGGTCCAAGTATTCCTATGATGTTTGGTGTAAATGAATCTCTTGTCGTTAGAGACGACAAGATCTTTCCCCCACTAACAAAAACAGGGATCAAAATAGTTTCGGTAAACCTTCTTCTGCCAAATGAAGATGACCCTGTTATTTGGCGAGCCCCTATCTTAAATAACACAATCAAACAGTTTTGGAGCGATATTACTTGGGGTGAACTAGACTATTTAGTCATTGATATGCCACCAGGAACAGGTGATATAGCCATTACTGTCTTGGGTATGCTACCACTTGATGGTATTGTAATGGTTTCTTCGCCACAAGAGCTTGCACAGATGGTTGTCCGCAAAGCTCTTAAGATGTCAGAGGCAATGAATGTACCTATACTAGGTCTAGTCGAAAATATGAGTTATGCCATCTGCCCTAACTGTAACGAAAAACACGAGGTTTTTGGTCCAAGCAAAGGTAATGAATTAGCTAAAGCTTTTGATATTCCCTTTATTGGAGCTTTGCCTCTAGATCCTGAGCTCTCTCAGCTTTCTGATGAAGGCAATATTGAAGCTTACTCACGCCTAGATGAATTTAATCTAGGAGAGATTATCGATAACCTACTAAAAGAAAGGCAGTAGAGATATACTCTACCATCTTTATTATTAAGTGAAAGGAAGGTGAGAGAATGATAGTAGCTTTTGTTAGTGGAAACTGTGGCATTGGTAAAACTACTGTAGCTTGCAATCTTGCCTATCTACTAAAAGATACCTTTGATGTTTCTTTTTTTGATTGTGATATAGAAAAAACAGATGCTACTGTCTTTCTCCCTTCTAAGTGGATCGAGGAAAAAGAGATCGTTATCTCTGTTCCCAAGATAGATCGTTCTCAATGTAACCACTGCTTAAACTGTGTAAGGATTTGCCAATTTGGAGTCTTTCTCGATTTTAAAAACACCATAATAACCTTGCCTGAGCGCTGTGCTGGCTGTGGTTATTGTTCTTCCTTCTGTACTAGGCATGCTATTGACTACAAACCTTTTGTCCTTGGTACTATCAAAAAAGGCTCCTACAAAAACCTTACT
>DUTE01000231.1 GCA_012842235.1 Bacillota bacterium | reverse complement strand
TTAGATTAGGTGATGGAGCAAAGCTAGTCTCTAAACCTAAAGCCAGTTGAGAGGCACCAAAGTCACTACCTAAAGAGCCTATAATTCTCTTTTCAATATTAGTAAGCTGCCAATAGGGGACAAGTTTTGCTGTAAATTCTGTTTTTTCTCTATCGGAAACAATCACTATATCCCTTGAGGCTAAGTTTCTGTCTTTTAACTCTAACTTGTGTCTTCCTTCGGGGATATTTTCTAAAACAATTGGTGTTTTGCCTTTGAATTCACTGTTTAGATAAACTTCAGCATTTGAAGGTGACGAATTAATACTTAAGGTACCAACTTTTCGCTCTAATTTTTCATCGACAACAAAACGTTCGTTACTGTAAATAACAAAGGTCTTGCTAACTGGCCTGTAGCCATCCTTAATAATATCTACCTTAACTGTACCAGGCCCTGCTTCTGTATAGGTTAAAGGCGTTTTTCCTACGTCTTTGCCATCGACTAACACAGTAGCTCTTTCAGGGTCAGTATAAATAGTCAAAATTCCTGGCGGTAAAGCTAGTCTCGCGTTGATCTGCTCTCTTTTGCCTGAGTTAAAAAGAAGTGTCTCTGACCAATCTCGCCAGCCTTGTTTACTCATCCTAATATCATGATATCCCGGTTCAACATAGATTGAACCTAGAGGAGTTTGGCCTACATATCGTCCATCTATATAGACTGATGCCCCTTGAGGATCTGATTGAAAAGTTACTTCAGCAGGAGAACCTGAAACATGGAAAAACACTGTAGAACTAAGTCCAGGTGTAACCCATACTGATTGTTGCTGTAAGGGATAGCCAGCGACAGCAAGTTCAACACGATAAAAACCTTTTGGGATCTCCACCGTTAGAGGGGTAGTACCTTTTTTAACATCGTTAATATAGACCTCGCCTGGTAGGTTTGAGTTGATCTGTAATTGGCCTGGTCTTTCAGGAAGTATTGGTGCTATTCTAACCTGGCTATCAGCCTTGACTTTTACCCTCTCTACTACATCTTGATACATTGGTTCTTTAATAATAAGTTGATAAGTTCCTTCAGGCACGTTAATAATAGTAAGTGGAGTTCTTCCTAGAGGAAAATTGTCAAGATATACTGTAGCTCCTCTAGGGATTGAATCTACATAAATCGAACCAAAACTCTGTACTCCTTGAGTGCTAACTAGATCACCGACTCTGATTCTCAAGTTAGGATCTTCTTTAATGATTCTCGCTGTAGCTCTGTTACCTGTTACTGAAGTTACTTCAATTTCGCCAACCTTCACATAAGAAGAACTCATATATTTTTGGAAAGCTGAATGTGAAGGTTTTTCTTGCCTATAGACATTAAATCTTTGACCTCTAAAAAGGCCAAGTCCACCACCACTTAAAAGGTCAACACTCTGACCACTTACAGCAGTTACTTTGTGCTCTGCATTTAGGCCTGTATTGATTCTCTGTACTAGAGCATTGGCTACGTTTTTGTCGATTTTTTGCGGATCACCTGAAACAGCAATCTCTACTGATTGACCACCTTTGGCATTGTAAAATGTAACTACTGTTTCAAAACTCTTCTTTTCTGGTCGGATATAACCAACAACAACTGCGTCTACGTTTAAAAGTCCTGAAGGTATTCCGCCATTATATCGCTCGAGAAAAGTCTTTCTATCCCCAACCATACTATCTACTTGGCCTGAAGATAAAAGATTAAAACCATTGTCTTTTAATGCTTTGTAAAGGGTACCACTTATTTTTTCAGCAGCTACCCATTGCTCTGGGGTATGAGGCTTTATACCAATTACAGCAACATCAATAGCTGAAATAGCAGTACCTAGTAAAAAGAAGATAAGAACGCCAAAAATCACTGTTGATTTCAACTTCTTTGCCACACGTTTCACTCTCCTTTGGCAAAATGTCTCTATATTGTTATTACTTGAAACTTAGACTTTACCTGCTTATATATGACATTTACCGCTGGAAAACGTTACGTAAAAATAGGAAAGAGAGATT
>DUTE01000230.1 GCA_012842235.1 Bacillota bacterium | reverse complement strand
TTTATGAACGAAAGATTTGCCAAAGAAGCAGCACTAGTTATGCAAAATGAAGGTATTAGAGTACTTATAAGTGATAAAGATACAGCAACACCGGTAATAGCATATGCGGTTAAAGAACATAGGGCAGATGGGGCTTTGATGTTTACTGCCTCTCACAATCCAGCTGAGTATAACGGTATTAAATTTATCCCTGAATATGCAGGCCCTGCTGAGCTTGAGATTACCGATGCTATAGAAAAAGAGATAGCAAAAATTGGTGAAGTAGCGGTTCCTAACGGAGAGATTGAGACCTTTAATCCTGATATGGAGTATGAAGAACATATTAGATCTTTAGTAGATCTAGAGGGAATTGGCTCATTAAAAATAGCTTATGATGCTATGCATGGGGCAGGCCGTTTGTATGTTGGGCGTATACTTCGAGAAAATGGCGTTTCTGTTTTGGAATTTAATACCAACCGTGATCCTCTCTTTGGTGGCAGGCCTCCTGAACCTATTGCTGAAAATCTAAAGGAGTTAGTTTCTCTAGTTAAAGAGGGCAAAGTTGATCTAGGGCTAGCAACTGATGGAGATGCTGATCGCTTTGGTGTGATAGATACAGGTGGTCGTTATATTAACGCCAATGAAGTACTAGTTTTAATTTATGATTACTTACTTGAGACAAAAGGGGCAAAGCCTGTAGCAAGGACAGTGGCAACGACTCATCTACTTGATGCAATGGCTAAAGCTTACGGGGTAAACTGTATCGAAACACCTGTAGGATTTAAGCATGTAGGAGAGATGATGCGAACAACAGATGTAGTTTTAGGTGGGGAAGAGTCAGGGGGATTAAGTGTTGCAGGACATATCCCTGAAAAAGATGGTATATTAGCTGATCTACTTATAGCAAAGCTAAGAGCCTACCACGACAAACCACTTGCTCAAGTGTTAGATGAAATCCATGATAAATACGGCAAATTTGTCAATAAACGTCTTGATCTGAGGTTGACTATGGAAAAGAAGCAAGAGATTATGAATGATCTTTTGGAGAGTGACCATAAAAAAGTTGGGCCTTGGACAGTAGATTATGTAAATAGAGTAGATGGAGTAAAGATTGTCATGAGAAATGATCTTTGGTTTTTGGCAAGAGCTTCAGGTACAGAACCTGTTGTTAGAATTTATCTAGAAGCATCTTCCCCTGAAGAACTAGCACAATTAGAGAAAGAAGCAATAGCATATCTTGGATTGTGATTTGCGAAATATGAAAAAAAGGTTGCCGACAGAAAATGTCTGCAACCTTTTTTGTCAAAATAAATCAAAAGACTATTAGGGAGATCCCCTATAGCGATATGTTTTCTCCATTAAAAAAATTAGTCGTCATCGCGGAATAAGGCAATACTGCCAAAGCCACTTATAATAGCAATGTAGAAACCAAAATCATACCACCATCCGGTATTTATCACTTCATATACTCTAATGTTTTTCTTGAAAAGGCCAACTATTAATGACATTGGTGCAACCCATCCATGCCAAACACCCCAAAGAAAGCCAGCTGGTTTTTGTTCGTGTGTTTTATCTCCAGGTAAGCAACCGGTTAGTGAAACTAACACTAGTATTAGAAAAACACCAAAAACCAAAGATTTTTTGTTCATCAAGAGACCTCCTTTGTACTTGAGTCTTGGTCAATTAGAAGTTTTATGTAATGTTTAATGGTTCTACAAGGCTACAAGGCTACAAGGCTACTAAGCTACTAATGAAGGTAATCTAGCATTAAGATTATATAAGAGCCTAGGCGTAGTTATGAGCGAAAGTGTTATTCATTTTGTATAAATAAGGAGAGGGACATCCCTCTCCTTATTTGTTTCCGGTAATCCGGTTAGTTTCCTTTGTCGAGAAATCTATTCCAAAGTAATGGCATCTACTGGGCATGCATCAACGCAAGCACCACAATCAATGCAAAGATCTGGATCGACTTCTGCAACATCGTCAACTGTAATAGCTTCGACAGGGCACACATCTGCGCAAGCACCGCAGGCAGTGCATTCGTCTTTATTGACAACTGCTGGCATAACTTACACCTCCTGAAATTAACAACATAGGTAACATTCTATAATTAATTACGTTTTCCTTCGTCTTTGTGGTAAAATCTACAATGAGACAAGAAAAGCAGCAGGAGGCGAAGAAAAATCGAGATATGTATTCTAGCTAGTGGTAGCAAAGGTAACGCCATTTATATAAGAGCCGGTGGACGCAGCTTTCTAGTCGATTTAGGTCTATCTGTAAGAGAGTTAACAAGAAGAAGTAAAAGTGTTGGTATCGACTTAGCGCAAATTTCAGATTGTCTGATAACTCACGAGCATACTGATCATATAAAAGGGGTTAAGACTTTTGCCAAAAATAGTTCTTGTGCTGTGTGGGCTTCAGAAAAAACATGGGCTATGTTACCTGAGATAGATAACAGAAATGGTCTTATGCCAGAAGAGCCTATCTTTATTGGCGAGGCCAAAATAACTCCTATCCCTATATCTCATGATGCCAGAAGTCCTCTTAGTTTTTTAATTGAAGATGAGAAAAGCAAAGCACTGATTCTTACTGATACTGGTAAACGCCCTCAATCTTTAGATAAATATATTAAGAATTTAGATATGGTTGTTTTAGAAGCCAACCATAATGTAGGAATGCTTCAAAAAGGTCCATATCCTT
>DUTE01000229.1 GCA_012842235.1 Bacillota bacterium | reverse complement strand
TGTTTATGTTTGCTAAAGCATTGTGCTTCTATATTTTCCATTAGTCATAAATATAAATTTTCCTTCTTTGTATCTCTTTTTTTCTCTCTTCTTTTAAGATACTGTTTATTGTATTAGTAGTATTTTTTGGTATTGGCGTTTAACTGCATTTTTTTCCCTTGTTTAACACTCATATTGTAAGTTCAAAAAACCAACCTGCTATCAAATATCCACTTTTTACTGTCTATTCGATCTACATTTTTTTATTACTATGTTCTTCATTTAAACCTCATGCCTCTTTTTTTTGTTTGGTAATCTTGAAGTAGGTCTAAAAAATTAAAATGGAGTCACATCCAAATAATAAGCTAAGGATGGACTCCATAAAAATTTTATAACACTATCAGACGTTACTTTGAAACGCATAGGATGTAAACTTAATCTAACTTCAAAATCTCTAATAAAACCAATAGATATCTCTAGGAAAAAGCAGAAATCGAAGTCTTAAATCCTTATTTAGATAAAGGAAGATTAATTAGTATAGATTGTACAAGTGTTTTTTCGCCTCTCTTAGCGAATAACACCGATCTTCCTGCTCTTCTGGTATTTTTTTGCCAGAAAAGCTGAAATAAGGCTGTTGGTTTTCACCAACAGCCTTATTCTTACTATTTATTTATAGTTTAGAAGGATGCACTATAACTTACAGTAATATGGGTATCTGGACCGTGTTTGTGACCAGGTTTTCTCTTGAAGTTATCTGGCCAAGCATATCTTGCGGCAAAGGAGATACCGTTAGGAGCCTTGTAGTTTGCACTAATATCAAAGTACCAAGGATCCTTTCTATCTCTCCAGCGTCCTTGTTCTTCAAAATTAACATTGTTAACTGTGCGGCCTTCGATCTTGTTACCATAGCGGTTGTCGAAGTTTACACCGGCACTAAGGCTGATTCCTTCTGCTCTTGCAATATCAACTTTAGTACCAAGACCGAGACGTTGCTTTGTTGTAAAGAACAAGCTGTCTTGCTGATCGTCTTCAGGTAGCTGAGGATTAATCTCATCAGCATTTGCTAACCAGTACTCTGAAGTATAGTCTATAGTCAAAGCATCGGCTAGGAAAGGAGCCTTAAGCTTGTAACCTGTGTAGTTAAGTTCTACCTTGTTCCAGATAGGAAGTACATCATCTACAAGGTTTTTGTCCCAGATAAAGGAGTATTTGGCAACAGCATCGGCACCAAAGAGTTTGGTAGAAGCAGAAGCATTAGCTCTAACCTCATAGCTTGTGCCTGCCTCAAACTGTTTAGGTGCAATTGTCCAAAACATCTCATCTGGATCTTCTTTATCTGTTGCTTTAAAGTTATAGTTTGTTGCTCTTTTTACTGTACCGTCTTTAGAGTCAACAACTGCGAAAGAGCCATCTGTAGCAAGTGTAACATCCTTGAGTTTATAAGATACACCAGCATTAATAGCATCTTTGGTCTGCAAGAATTCAATTTCCTTATCATCGCCAAAGCCAAAATTATCGGCTTTGTCACCTGTCCAGTTATAACCAGCATTAAGATCAAAGCCAGCAAGCTTTGTAGATGCTGTAACACCGTACTTTGTTTGGCCAAGATCGCCAAGAAGCGCATGGTTACGAGCTTTTCCTCCTGCAGCATAACGCCACTCGGAAACAAAGTATGGGTGGACATCGGATGCATTGATTGCGAATTTGACATTAGGAATGAGCTTGTCGAAGTTTGTATTTACGCGAAGAACATGTGGTTTAGAACCAACTAGTTCACCGTCACTATTTGTATTGAAAAGTAAAGCACCTTCTACATCAAGCTTACCAACTTTACCAAGGTTTTGGTTCAAAGTAGCAAGAGCCATGTTAGTGGATTTTCCTGTAAACCAGGAGTTTTGCTTGTCATCGTATTCTCTATCAATCTTTTTCTCTTCTTTTAATCCACGAACATAACCAGCATTAACTGTGGTTCCTCTTACAACACTACCACCAAATTTAGCACCAAACATTGGTCTAAACTGATTGGCTGCGTCACTTACTTCGCCACCACTATCCCAACCTAGGAAGGCCTCACCTTTAAGCTTCCAAAGAGGAATGCCTTCTACTTTCCAACCATAGATCTGTGCAGAATCTGCGTTTTCCCAAGCAGCTTCATTTCTCTTGAGATAATGAGTACCCCAATCAAGAGCCAATGGTCCGATTGTAGTAGTAAGAGATGGACCGCCTTTTACAAAAGGTCCTTTTACTGTTAAAACTGAATAGTTGTGTTCAAATGCACCTAAATTATGACTTGGAGATCCATTGTGAAAATCTTTTGTTTTTGAACCTAGACTCCATGTCCAAATAAGTTTTAGGTCACTTTTATTGACATTCATAGCAGTGTTGAATGTATATTTCATCCAAGATTTCATGCCATCTTCAGGAGTCCACTGCAAAGTGGATTCAACTTTGCCACCAATAGTTACGGGAATGCTTGCAAAAGCTGAAACTGTTAAAGCCAAAACTAATGCTAGCACTGTAATATTCTTTTTACTCATGTTTTCCTTTCCTCCTTATAAATACCATAAAGATAACCAAAACACTAGCGTCTTTACGTGGAGGAGCTTTTTACATTGCAAGTTGCCGTGTTTCCTTGCTATAAATTGCTCTCCGGGTCTTTTAACGCCTGCCTGATCATGTTCTATATATCTCTGGAGGATCCTCCTTTCTTTGGTTTTTTTAACATTTACAGGCATACATGTTCGGCTGTTCATTCTTATTATTCATCATCGACAAATAAACTCCTGCAAATATAACAACTTTTCTTGCAAAA
This sequence comes from Bacillota bacterium, assembly GCA_012842235.1. GTDB lineage: Bacteria > Bacillota > DTU065 > DTU065 > DTU065 > DUTE01. The sequence goes on along the minus strand of DUTE01000229.1, from coordinate 4,742 downwards.
GATCGGACTTTTTATACTTTTTTCATTTCCAACCAGTTTTTACCAACCTGAAGCTGTGCTATAAGATTAGTCTCTAACTCGTAGGCTTCACTTAAAACTTTCTTTACTAATCGACTAGTTTCTTCTAATTCATCCTCTGGCACCTCAAAAACCAATTCGTCGTGCACCTGCAATAGCATACGTGCATGAAAATTTTCCTTTGTTAGTTCTTTATCTACATTAATCATAGCAATTTTAATAATATCTGCAGCAGTTCCTTGAATTGGTGTATTTAATGCCATTCTTTCAGACAGGCTTCTTTTAACATAGTTACCTGAATTTATATCAGGGAGATATCTTCTTCTACCAAGAAGTGTTGTTATATAGCCTTGTTTTCTGGCTTTTTTCACTATATTGTCCATGTATTCTTTTACTTTAGGATATCTATTTAGATATTTTTCAATGTAATCCTCTGCTTCTTTCCTTGTTAAGTTAGTGCTTTGAGAGAGGCCATAACCACTAATGCCGTAAATAATACCGAAATTTACCGCTTTAGCTGAACTCCTTTGTTCCTCTGTCACTCTTTCAATAGGTATCCCTAACACTTCAGCAGCTGTGCGTCTGTGGATGTCCTCGCCCCGCTTAAAAGTCTCAATTAGATCAGGATCTTTAGCTACATGAGCCAGAATTCTTAGTTCAATCTGGGAGTAGTCAGCAGAGAGAAGTAAATAACCTTCTTCCGGGATAAAACAACGTCTAATTTTAGCACCCTCATCTGTTCTAACTGGAATGTTTTGAAGATTAGGGTTGCTACTTGAAAGTCTGCCTGTAGCTGTAACAAGCTGATTAAAACTTGTATGAATCCTACCAGTATTGGGATTGATCATATCCTGCAGTGCATCAGAGTAAGTGCTTTTTAACTTTTGTAACTGTCTATATTCAATAACTAAATTAGGAAGAGGATGAATTGGTGATAGCTTTTCTAAAACCTCTGCTGAGGTAGAATAGCCAGTTTTAGTTTTCTTTGTTGCTGGAAGCCCTAATTTATTAAAAAGAATTTCGCCTAATTGTTTAGAAGAGTTTACATTAAACTCCTCACCAGCTAATGCAAAAATCTTTGCCTCTAGCTCTTCCATACGTTTAGAAAAATCTTCTGATAACCTTGAAAGTTCGTTTTCATCAACTTTAATCCCGTTTAGTTCCATTTTTGCTAATACTTTTGCTAAAGGCAACTCTATCTCTTTGTAAAGATACATTAAACCCTTATTTTCTAATTCTTTTTTCATTACTTCCCTTATTTGCCAAGCAAGTGCTGCTCTTTGCTCCAAAGAGTCATTTGGTGTAAACCCGAGATATTTTTTTACTAAATCGTTAAACTTGTGAGAGTAATCAGGGTCAAGAAGATAACCTGCAATCTCTATATCATCTTCTATTGTTAATCCTGTCTCTAAAAGATAGAGCTCCTTTGCCCCGTGGGTAAAGACCTCTTTGCCAGAAACAACTTCTTTTATATCAACAGTTTCGTTGGCAAACAGGTTTTGGTTATTCTTAGGTAAAGTTAAATACCAAGTTGGCCCAGAAAGAAGATAAATATTATCGACTTCCTCTAAATAAACTACCTCTTCTTCGTTTAATGGAGCATCTTCGAGCTTTTCTAACCTTTTGAGCTGAATTTTTTGTACCTCTTGAGGTGTAGGTATAGAGCGATCTTTACCAGGAAGCTTTTTGAGAAAAGTATTAAATTCTAATTTTTGATAGAAATCTCTTAGTGGCTCAATTTCTGGTTCTTTTACTTTAGCCATCTCTAAATCTATATCTAAATCAAGTTCTGTTTTAATGGTAGCTAGTTCTTTACTGAGTAAAGCTATCTCTTCTTGTCCTTTAAGTCTTTTAGCCACACTTTTAGACAGTTTATCGGGATTTCCCAAAATACTCTCGATACTTTCAAACTCAGAAAGAAGTTTAGTAGCGGTCTTATCACCTATTCCCTTAACACCAGGAATATTATCAGAAGGATCACCTACAAGTCCCTTATAGTCGGCAACTTGCTTTGGAGTTATAGAAAAATCCTCTCTAACTGTTAGAGAATCATAGAACCTAATTTCAGAGATACCTTTTTTAGTTAACAAAACATGACAATTATCATTAACAAGCTGTAATGAGTCTTTGTCTCCTGTTAAAATAAGATACTCCATCTGGTTTTTTAGAGCTATTTTAGAGATTGTACCAATTAAATCATCTGCTTCAATACCATCTATAGCTATATGGGGAATACCTAAAAGATCGAGAAGCTCTTTAGTTAAATCGATCTGACCTACAAGTTCCTCGGGCATAGGCGGTCTTTGAGCTTTATACTCTTTGTACTGTTTGTGTCTAAATGTGGGTTTATCTGAATCAAAAGCCACGAAGATATAATCCGGATTGTACTCTGAAAGCACTTTATCTAACATAAGGTGAAAACCGTATACTGCCCCAGTATGAATGCCTGTTTTAGTAACAAATCCAGGTAAAGCATAAAAAGCTCTATATAAAAGACTGTGCCCATCTATGGCAATCATTCGTTTCATAAAATATGTCTCTCCTTCTATTTCCTCTAATAACTATATTTCGTCAAAAGGACAATGCTTACCTTTAGATAAAACCTCTGCTTTTAATGGCCGAAACTACATCAAGGTTTTGATAAACAAACAGAGAAAAGAACAGACGAACCAAGTTATAGGAGGCTTTTTAATGAAAAAAACTCTATTTGTGCTTCTAGTTATCTGTGTTATTAGTGCTTTGTTTATCACAGTAGCGATTGTTGGAGCAAAAAAAGATAGTTTACCAATAAGTCAGTTAGATTCTTCTGAAAAAAAAGAGGAGGTCGTTTCACCTCCTGCTAAGCCACTACCTACAAACAGAGAAATTATTGCAAGCAATCTTATTCTAGATAATCTCACACCTGAAGATGTAGCTGAATTTTTGAACCTCAATTTAGATGATAGTGCTTCGTCCCCTGAGGTATTAGCTAGACAAGTTTCTCGATTTACTACATTTTCTGGTCTTTTGCAAGCTGCAACTGAACAATCGATATCTGTAGCCCCATTGTTTGATGCCCCAGAAGACTTTGCCTTAGTTGAAGAAAGTAAAATCGAAAGAAATAACGAGCAAGCACCTTGGCAAAAACTTGTAAAAGGAGATAGAGTCGATCTAGTTGCTCTAGATGGTCAAGTTGTAAGGCTTGTAGCCTCTGGCTTAATTACCAAAAACGACATTAAAGAGACTGTTACTGAGGCAACATCATTACCCCCAGAACTTGTAGATAAACTACTACAAGGAGATACAAAAAATCTCGAACAAGAAGCACTTACAAGCATTAAAACCTATCTTACTAGCTATTACGGCATTCCTGCAGGAACACTAGATGCACTCTTTAGTGGCAATTTTAATGTAAGCCGTGAGATGATCGAACAATTAGTTCTTGGACGCTTAATTAATGCTTTAGGAAATAATAGTCAAACTATTTCAAATACTGATTCTTAAAGTAAAAGTTCATCTGTAGCTTTAGCGTTAGCGTCGGTATCAGTTTGGTTTTGGCCTACAAATATACCGGCGCTTTCTTTTACCACGTTAATACCAGATATTCTTGAGAAATCATCGCTGCTTATATAAAAATGACCTCGTGCTCTATTGGCCTTGATAATCTCCTCACCGATCTTTGCTCTCTCAGCGATTCTATCAACCCACTCGGGGTAATAATCTAATTGTTCTAATATTAGAATCGGCAAATAGATTTTACCCTGAGAAAAGTAACCATCTAATGCTAAGCGTTGTCCAAAGAGATAGACAGGAAGAGAGTCAACTGTTGCTTTTAATTTATCTTGATCCCATAAAACACCTAGGGCTAAATAATCAGCGATATCAGCTTCACTTAGATATAATTCGTCTTTGTAAAAATAGGGTTTTAAGACTAATTGACCATCGATCATTGCAGCTTGTGTTGTAGGGTTTATATAAACAACAGAGCCAAGTTCTTTAGTGATTTCTGTTACATTTATCAAGTTTTTCCCCTTATAGAGTACTCTGCCACAGTCAATGCCCCTAAATGTTGCTTGATAGACATTCAGGGAAACTTGAGAATCTAAATTTATATCGATCTTTAGCCAAAGAGTATCTTCTACCTCTTTTAGATAAGTAAAAGGCACTCCTTTGCCCAAAACCCTGTTTATAGGCTTACCGTCAACTAAGTAAACGTCTTTTTCCTTAACTATTTCTAAACCTAACCGAGACAAAGAAATTATTGGCATAATGATCTCTTCTGCAATCTCATAGCCATAACCTGATAGTTCGTAATTGCACTTTAGATCGATAGTTTTAGGAAGAGGATAGGGTTTACCTCTCGAATTCTTAAGAAACTCCTCTAAAACCCAATTAGGAGCGTCTATAGTATAACCATAGTGTTTAGCAAATCTCCTTAGATTATTGGGGGTATTCACACCTAAGTCGTATAAATCGTCAAACACAGCAATCTTGAAGACCTCGTTATCATAGGCTATCAAAGAATCGTATCGTAGTCTTACAGGGGTTCCTTTTGCTACTCTTTGAGCTAAATACTCTACATCTTCATTTAACATACGAATACAGCCTTTACTTTGGGCTTTGCCAATTGAACTTGGAGAATTATTACCATGAATACCATAACCTGGGTAATCGAGCCCTAACCACCAGGGTCCAAGTGGATTGTCTGGTCCAGGTAAAACCGGTTCTTTACCTACTGGATACCA
>DUTE01000228.1 GCA_012842235.1 Bacillota bacterium | reverse complement strand
TCAGCATGGATATACCTGACAGAAGAACTTTTTCAAACAATAAAGGTGCTCACAGACTTGTTTCTTTGCACGTAAATGCTGCAAGCGCTACAGCAGAGGGTATTGAGACATGGGTAGATACAGACAGTAATTCTGTTTGGAAAGCATACGCTAGGTCATTACACAACAATACTATAGCTAGTGCAAAAGTCTATGATCCTACAATTAAAGATCGTGGTCTTAAATATTCCGGTAGTACACCTCCTTGGGGAAATGGCAGAAAGATTGGTGTTATTAGGTATGATTTAGTTAACCATCCTGCAACACTAATAGAACTAAACTTTATTAGTAACGATAGAGAAGCTACACGTCTTGCTCGAAATGATTACCAACTAGCTTTAGCAGAAGGTATTGCTAACGGATTTACAGAGCATGCTCAAACTTATCGAAAAGAGGATGGTCTAAGAAGGTGAAAGGCTTAAGCCAGTTTAAAAAAGTCCTTTGACTTAAATTGTCTATATATAAGGTTCTCCTTGGCGTGATCGATGGTTTACCCGAACTAGAGGATGCATTCAATAGATTCTTTGTTAAAGCAGATATCGAGCGCTGTATTATGCACAAAGTAAGAAATACCATTCGAAAAGTTAGGGAAAAAGATATCCCCCAGATGCTTGCTTATTCACCTATTACGATTATCTCCAAACTATTTGAAAAGCTACCTATACTACTAACTAGATTGAGCGATTCAACAAAGAAGTACGAAGGCTTACTAAAACCAAGAACTCATTTTCCACTGAAGATGCTGGGTAGTTAACTAAATGGTCAACCTGGAAAATGAAAGGCTTCGTTCAAGCTTATGATGAACTTCAAAAAATGTTCCTAGAAAAATATGGTAATGGATTTACAGGTTCTTGACATAACCCATAAATTTTATGGTTACTAAGACAACAATATAAGTTTTGGGAGCTTTTATATCGGTATTGTAACAAATCCGTTTTCTTTTTATTATTGCTAAAGAAATCGTTTATGTAACGGTTTATTGTTCTCCTGCAAAAACTACTTATCTTTTTTCGCATCAATGCCTCCAGGGGTAAAAATTATCATCAGTGTTAACATTTAAATTGCTTCTTATAAATAAGCTCTGCTTTAGTAGTGAAAAATATTTTTAATTTAACAAGAAGGTTTTTGCATATTACATAATATTCTAAACTGGATAGATATTGTGTTTGTTTGGGGGGGGAAAAGTGTCCGATTTCCGCGGTCTATCATGGGTCTTGGCCATGCTTGAAATGAAAAAACCTATACGAAAAATTATAGATGGTATGTTTTTAAAATTTACAATAAGTCAAGCCGCCCTATTAGGAATACTTTCAGGTTTATTAGTCCCAATAACAGCATGTATTCCAATAGTATTTTTTTTGCTTGTAGGCATACTTTATTCAATAGTAGGTGAAATAATAGTTCCTGGTATTACTGGGTTTCAAAACGCACCATTCTTTGATATTATACTTCGCAATATTAAGTTCTTTGGTAATGTTATATTGTCCATACTAACGAATATGGCAATTCCATCTGCCTTTCTCGGATTAAGTGAAATTGTAGTACGGCATTTGGTTTTTAAAAATCCACATAAGAGAAGTATATGGAAATGGATCTATGAACATTCAGCTATCTCCATATTGGCTTCGTTTACTGTGATGTTTATTTTATTATGGCAATATCAAGAAGTTTTATTTGGAATAGTTGGAGTGTTATTTATTACTGCTATGCCAGCTTACATAGTGGGTTTAGTTTATAGAAGTATTTTGTTGGTGTCCATGGATAATGTGTTAAAAGTAATATATCGCTTGCGAGGCAACTCAGAGATCGGGGGAAAAATTAAACGCTGAATAAAACCAGCAAATATTTATCGGATTATAGGTCAAATGTCTTTCAAGAGGTGGGGTCTTTGTTCAAAAAACAAGGTATATCATACAGGACAATGGAAACTTTAAAATGGCTTTTATTTCTAGTAAAACGTTTGACTTTCTTTTAATTGCATTAGTTTCATTTGGAGGTTCCTTTTGTTCCATAGGTATGACTGAAGGCTTGCGAAGACTTGTTAATGCTGGTCAGCAAAAAAATGTACCTATGGTCTGGGCTTCTGTTTA
>DUTE01000227.1 GCA_012842235.1 Bacillota bacterium | reverse complement strand
TTAGGTGTATTTTGATATATATAGATTGATAAGATGCGCCTTCCAGTAAGAATAGGACTCAACAGAGCCTCATGTTCGTTACCTCTTATAACCCGATTGGCCCTTAACTCAGAGAGATCATCTATAACACTTTCAAGAGCTATTTTAAGCTCATTAGCAGTGTCTAAATCAAGCTTACCTTCGACATCAGCGTATTCATCTAGTAGTCCTTTTACTAAAACTGCTTGCTGATAGAGGTAAGATTCTTTAGCATAATCTTCATCATCTAAAGCCTTAGCTTGGTCTGCTCTTTCTAGTTTTCCTATAGCCTCTTCAAGTAGAAACGTAACCGCCTTTAGAGGTTCTCTCATAGGCATAACTGAGGGTTCTCTAAAAAGCCCTTCTTTGGCATCTGTATACTTTTCTTTAGTAAAGCTAATATTGGAAAAGAGAGCTACACCTGTAGCACCAACAGTTCTTGTTGATTTAATCTGGCCAAAGTTGTTAAAGCGATCGTTTACATAGAGCCCAAGACCAGGATAGACCCAAGCTTTATCATCTACCACTTGTAGTCCTTTTTGAGCATTGGCCTTAAATCCTGGTGTATCGTTGCGGTAGTCCATAGTCATGACAAAATCAAGATAACCATTGTCAACCCAGTGTTTCCAGTTTTGCAAAACATTAGTTCTTGAATGGTCAGGATCAGGTACAACTGCTGCGGAAAGAAGAAGGTTAGGATCTGTACTTTTTAACATTTCGTTTACTTCTTTCACAAAGGATGTAACATTATCTTCACGCCAGTCATTAAATTTAATCCAATCACGGCTACCTATAGTGATCTGATCTAAGTCCAATCCAGTGTCTTTCTTGAAAGCTTCTTTACTGTAGTCAGAAAAGCCAAAATGACCGATTCCATCTTCGTTATAACGGATGTAATCTACATGAAGTCCATCTACATCATACTTAGTTATAAGCTCATTAAAAAGAGTAAGAAGATATTCTCTAGCTTCTACGTGAGAAGCATTGATCCAAGCTGTGCCGTATTCCCAATTAGAAAAAGCTCTGCCTTCTTCATCTAACTCAACCCACTCTGGGTGTTCTTCTAGGATAGGACCGAATTTGTGCCAGTAACCACCACAAAACGTCCATACCCAAGGATGAACTTCCATGCCAAGCTTATGGGCTTCATTAATAATAACAAGTAGTGGGTCAAAGCCAAGATCTTCGTAGATCTCATGTTGTGTGGCAACAGCTGAAGGATAGAGAGTCCCACCGTTGTAGATAGTCTCAGGGAAGATCATATTGATATTAGCATCATGTAATCTTCTCACAATTTCGCGGAAATCATCTGGATATTGGGCTCCCTCAAAGGTCTGATAATCTATCCAAACGGCTCTTGTTTCTGCTTTTCGAACAGGTAAGATACCAGGTATCATCAAATTAGTAAGTTCATTGAGTTGTTTTAGATAAACCGCAGCCTTAGTGCCTAATCCCTTTTCAAGCGTAAACTCTAAAGCTTCATAGACCTCTTTAGCATCGAGATAGGCTTGTTCTTCAGCTAGAGAGAATTCTTCAAATACCCTCTGAGCGTTTCTGAACTCTCTTTCAATAGTCCGGTAAAAGTATTTGGCTTCATCTATAGCAGGTTGAAGATCATCGATACTTATAGAAAATGTCCCCAAAGAATCATCTCCTAAGAAATGTATGATGCAATAAGAAAGTGCCTCGGCAAACTTTGCTTGTTCATCTAAGGAAATATCCTCTGAAAAATAAGCAGTAGCATCAGTCAAAATTAAAGGGGATACCTCTAAAAGTGGCTTACCTTCAGAGAAAAAAGTGCCATAAGCAAGTGCTGCTTCTTTTGGTTTAACCATTAAAGAGTTTTGAGTTAAGGTAGTGATTGTTTCTGGGAAGATCTCAGATTCAATAAACTTGCAAAAAACAACTTCTTGAGGAGAAAAATTAAAGAGAGTGACACCTAAGAGATCGCTTAAAAGAAAATCTTCTTGTATTTGGCCATCTTTATCCCTTAAAGAGGTGTCATAGGTAGCAATAAGATAGCCACCCTTATTTACATGTTCTTGATAAAGAGCTAATTCGTCTTGAGAGATACAGCTATTTCCAGGAAGAATGACTAATTTGTAATAGTTAAGAGCTCCCTTAGAGATGTCTTGGGAATCTATTTTATCAACAAAAATAGAGTGATCAGCCAAAGCATCAATTAGGTTTGTAATATTTTGGCTATAGTCGTTCTTACCGACAAATGCTGCAGTATCATCACTATAGACCACAGCAAGACCATTTTTAAGGTCAATTGCTTGTATAAAGGTAGAAAGTACGAGTACTAACAGAACTAGCAATAATCTTTTTGGTTGACGCAGGGATTTCAAAACAGCATTACCTCCTAGATTTAATCTTGCAAAAACTATAATACTCAATTTCAGACTTAGCCTTATAAGTAGAAAATCCTGCTGAATTTGTTTTTTGACGATTAAATTTCCAAAGAAGCAGGAACTTGCCTATTAAAGGGCAAAATAGATAAAGGAATCGATTTCATAGATCTGGAGGTGTAGCAAATGAAGCAATATTTGTGGATTATGCTTCTAATTGTTTGTCTATTATTGCCAGCAGCTCAAGCAGAGGAAAACTGGCCTGTTGCCGATGGTACCTTTATTCAAGACTGGCTTGTAAGTGGCTGGAATGATGAGACTTGGGAAAAAGAGATGAATTACATTAAAGAGTTAGGAATGACCTATGTTATTTTTGCACCGACTGCCTATAGTGCTGGCAATGATAACTATTTGACTACTCACTATCCGACAAAACAGGAGGGTTGGATTGAAAAAGCTCCTGGACAGGATATGGTAGAGACTGTTTTTAAGCAGGCACAAAAAGCCGGCCTTAAAGTAATACTTGGTCTAAACTTTAATGATCTTTGGTGGCAAAAAGGTGGCTCTGATGCTAAGTGGCTTAAAGACCAGATGGAGTTAGGAAATATCCTTGCCCAAGAACTATACGATAACTATTACCCTCGCTATAAAGAGACTTTCGCAGGGTGGTATTGGGTGTGGGAGATAGATAATGTTAGTTTCCGTGGTAAAGCTAGAGAACAGGCACTTATTGATGCTATGAATGTTCAGATTAACTATCTTAATGAACTTGATCCTGATCTTTTCTTTATGTTTTGCCCATTTATGAATGCACGCTTAGGAACAAAAGAAGCTTATCGAGATTTTTGGATCCGTGTCTTTGATCAAGTAAACCTTCGCCCCGGTGATATCTTTGCACCGATGGACTGTGTTGGTGGAGGAGGCTTAGATCTAACTAACTTTGAAGAATGGTTTAAGGAATTACGAGTTGCTGTAGATACTAAAGAAGGACTCTTGTTCTGGGCAGATACAGAGACATTTGATCATACAGATTGGACATCAGTACCAATTGGTCAGTTTGTTCAGCAAATGGAAGGCGCAAAACCTTATGTAGAAAACTTCATTACCTTTGCTTATTCTCACTATTATAGTCCTAATGTAACAGATCGAGCATTCCATGATACCTACAAAGAATATGTAAATACTGGGACTCTTGAACAAGAACCACCAACAGCACCTTCTAACCTTCAGCTAATGGAGATGCCAGATGGCGCAATGTATCTTCTTTGGGGAGAGTCAGATGATAATGTAGGTGTAGCTGGTTATATTATCTACAGAAATGGTAAAAAAGTAAGCCGTACACAGGTACCACGGACCGGCAGTTCAATGCTTTCACTTAAAGCTTACAAAGAGACATCAAGACTAGTTTCTGGAAGAACTTATAGCTATACTGTAAGAGCTTATGACTTTGCTGGTAATATCTCTGAAGAGAGTGAACCTCTAGAATATACAGCTCCATAAGAGGCAAGAACTTCTAAAAGAGAAGATTTGCTAAAAGCCTACCTCTTGAGGTAGGCTTTACTATTATTGTAAAGACCAAAAGACTTTAGACTTTACTTTTCCCTTTATAAGTGCTAACTTATCAGATGAATAACGGTATTTTAGTAGCTTTCAATTTTGATTGACATTTATT
>DUTE01000226.1 GCA_012842235.1 Bacillota bacterium | reverse complement strand
GAGATATGGCAGCCCCGAGACGACACTGCCACAATAAAGAGGAAATGGTAATGCCAATCTGCTACTTATTTCTTTTATTTATACATACCACAGTGGTTTTTAGAGATATGGTAATTAAAATTTAATAAAATAATGAAACCCCAAGCAAATGCTTGGGGTTTCATTTGTGGTAAAAAAGTTTTCCATTTAATTGTTGTGGTTGTGTAGATGTATGGAAAACGTCTACACATCTAAAGCTTTCAAATCTAGATTAACTAACTAATAGTCTAAAGTTGTTAAATAAGTAGGAAAGTTTTAGAAGTTGTTTATCTACAAACTACCAAGAGTAACCGAGTTTTAAGCGGAATACAGGTTTAATAAATGCATCATTGGTATTAATATAGTGAGTTAGAGGGAAAATAAAATCTCCACCAATGTTAGCAGTAAAGCCATTATCGGCAACATAGTTATAGCCGATTGCTGGAACGAGCCATGAGAAGAATTTTCTTTCGGTGCTTAAAGGGTTAATTAAACCAACATAAGCTTTACCACCGACGAAAATACCTTTTGTTGCAGTGCTAAATGGATAAAACCGTGCACCACCAGTAACACTTGCAGATTCCCATCTTCTAGTAGGCAAAGTTCCCACTACTTCTGTACCAATGGTATAAGAAAACTTGTTGTTGATTTTTCTTTCATAATCAGCATTGAGAATGCCTTGTGTAAGTTCGATAGCATCAATAACAACCGTGTTTTGTGGTAGCAGATCTGCAAAGACTGTACCGGTGACTATAAGTAGTAGTAAGCTTAATGTGAAAAACCGTTTCATTAAAAAGTCTCACTCCTTTTGTAAAGGTTACTAAATAGTGTAGCAAGTGTTTAGTTTAAGGATATTGAGAAGATATGGTAATAGAGACACTAATTAGTAATTGTAATATATGTATAACATACCACTAATACAATTGTCAAATAAATAAAATATAAAAGAGTTATAGGAAATCATGAAAAACGGACACAAAAAGCACCACTTTTGCGATTAGTTGTATATAAGAATATGCTCAATACATTAAGTCGATAAAGAAGGAATGCTATTAGTAGTAAAGAAGAATATTTAAAAAGGACAAAAAGGATCTTTGCTGAGGTTTAGATCTTAAGGGGAAAAATATATATGTCTTAAAGATAGATGATGTATAAAAACCAAACAAGTAACTTTGATTGTTTGGTAAGTATGCTCATCTTTTTTTACCGCTTTATTGTACATGATTTAAAAGCTATTTTGGATTCTGTGAAAAATTATACGAAATTTTGCCTAGCTTATTGAGTTGCAATATTTTGAACAAGTCTGTGGCTGTAAACAAATAGTTTTAAAGTCTTATAACTTACTTATAGGCATACTCATTCATTGTGTTGTTTTTTATGAAAGGGGGTTTGGAGATGATGGATAATGGAGTTACAGTATTAAACTTTGATGATACTTATTATGCTCATAAATATCTTCAAAAACCGTTTTATGAGTGGCTTGATCTTTCGGATATCCGAAGTACTAACGGTTATTGTGAGAGAGTAGCTTTTTTTATAATTAGGCAGCGGCTAAAAAAACGAAAGAATAAACGGATCACTTTAATAGGTAATGGAAATTATCACTATGTCTCTTATCTTTTTCTCTCAGAAATAAAGGAGCCATTTTCTTTAGTTCTTTTTGATTATCATACAGATATGTTAGATGTTCAGTGTCATGGGGTGCTTTCTTGTGGATCATGGGTTTTAGAAGCTCTCAGAAACAATCCTATGTTGCAAAAAGTTCTTATTATTGGTGTAAACCAGGAATATATTAAGCTTATCCCTCAAAGTTTTCAAGATAGAGTTTTAGTTATTACCGACAGTATGATCGAACAAGGAGATTATTCGTTAGAATCTGTGCTTGCAGAACTTACAGATAAAGTCTATATAAGCATTGATAAAGATGTGTTAGATTGCAAAGATGCATTTACAAACTGGGAACAAGGAACGATGACCTTAGAAGAACTTACTAGAAATATTACCTATGTTGCTAAAACTAAAAAAATAAGTGGTGTAGATATTTGTGGTGAATATTCATGTTCGTTAGCAGATATTTATTTGCCAAAGAGCCGCGAAGCAAATAAGAAAAATGAGAGAGCTAATAAACTTCTTATTAAAGCTGTAAGGGAATTTAATTTTGGCAAGCAAAAAAAGCATCGAGTTTCGTAATATAAGTAACAATCAATGCTAGATATGAACCAAGGATGGGTAAAATCCGCTAACCTTAT
>DUTE01000021.1 GCA_012842235.1 Bacillota bacterium | reverse complement strand
CCTTAGGGTTGATCTACCGGTGATGTTGTTACTTATGGCTTTAATTTGGTTATTTGGCAGAAAAGGTAAGATGGAGAGATGGAAAGGTTTAGTCTTTTTAGGAATCTATATTATTTATATTACCAATGTTGTTGTTAAGGCAGTTGCTACTGTTTAGTTTTAAGCATAATCAAGAGGAGGAGTGGTGTAAATACGTGAGAAAGAAAATCTTTCACAAAATTGTTATGAGTTTGATATTTGCTACAATAATACTGCCATCTCATGCAGAGGAAATTTTACCTGCGCCATCGCTTCCTTGTTTTCCGGGAGCTTATTACCGCAAAGCAGCATCAAGTTTTGACCAATGGACCGGTATTGAGGGTGTTATAGTTTTGCCGGAAGGTACAGCTGATTTTGCTCGCTACGGCAATAATGGTCCTCTAGATAAGTTTTCTATCTATATGGGAGGAAGAGCCAATAACCAGGAAGTAGATGCCGGAATCCTTTGGGAGATAACTAAAGACCCTTTTGGTAATATAGATACCTTTAATAGAGCCTATAGACCTTTTTGGCGTGTTACGTCATGGAATAACGCTCCTGCAACAAAGGAGTATTATTGGTACCCAGGAGAGAGGATTCTTATGAGGGTAGAAGTAGCAGGCCCAGGCTTATTACGTCTGACTGTAGAGGATGCAACCCCAAATCCTGAAAAAAGTTTTAGTGTGGAGTTTGCAGCCTCCCAGTTTGGTGTTGGTTTTCCCCAGCAATTTAAGAGAGTAAATGCAATAGATCAGTTAGGCAATGAAGGTAGACCAGTTCAACCCACAAGAGCAAAGGTAGTGGGAGCAATTTGGGAAGAAGTCTATCTTCTTAGAGGAGAGGAACGTTTTCCTTTTGTACCTGAGCGCTTTACTGATATGCGTTGTCCAGATCCTTGCTATTTTGTTATTGAAACATATAATGACAAAGGCGGAGAGGCAATTAGTATTTATGGTAACGAGAACACAGAATAAAAACGGAGGCTTATTAAGCCTCCATTTTTATTAACAAGAAGATATGTTTAGGATAATACATAAAGTGAATTGAAAAATAGTAGGAACCATATAAGGCCTTGGCAAAAAGCCAAAGCCTATTAACCTATTAAAATAAAGGAATAAGAAGTTAGAGCTAAAAGCTAAAAACTAGGTTGTTGCAAATAAAGTTGCCCTAGACCACAAACTTCATTTTAGGAAAAAACGTATGTTCACCTAAACATTCAAATATTCATAATGGATTTTGCAATTTCAAAGTAAGTCATTAGACCAACAATGTCAACTACAGTTGTTATAAAAGGTCCAGCCATAACTGCAGGGTCTAAATTTAACTTCACTGCAATCATAGGTAGCAATGCGCCAGTAATACTAGCTAAAGCCACAACTACTAATAGACTACAGCCAACTGTAATACCAATTAGTGGATCAGTGTGTGAAAGGAAGGCCTTAAAGCCACCAAGAAATCCGAGCAATACTCCGAGGATAAGACCAGAGATTAACTCTTTTCCTAAAACCTTCCATGAATCTTTTTTCTCTATTTCACCAGTTGCAATAGCACGAATAACCACAGTAGCACTCTGAGTACCTGCGTTACCACCTGTGTCAATAAGCATAGGAATAAAGAAAGACAAAGCTACTACAGCCGAAAGGGCATCTTCATAAGATTTGATGATATTACTAGAAAAGCTTTCAACCAAGATAAGAATGATTAGCCATCCTGCTCTTCTTTTAATGTTATCCCAGATACTCAATTCGAGAAGACTTTTTTCATGGGTTGATACACCACCCATGAGGTGAATATCTTTAGTGTCTTCTTCTTGAATAACATCGAGAATGTCGTCGTGAGTGATTATTCCTACAAGACGGTTTTCTAAATCAACTACAGGTATGGCCAAGAGGTCATACTGAGCCATAATGCTTGCAACCTCTTCTTGGTGAGTATCAGTTGAAACAGCAATTACTGAGGTACTCATTAAGTCACCAATCTTAGCCTCACCTGGACTGGTAATAATTTTTCTAAGAGATATAACACCTGTCAATTTACGGTGTTCAGTCATCACATAACTGTAATAGATAGTTTCTTTATTAGGAGCTGTATGTCTTATTGTGGCTAAAGCAGTGTCTACTGTATCTTGTTCGTGAAGATCAACAAAATCTGGTGTCATAAGTCGACCAGCTGTATTATCTTTATAACCTAAAAGCTGGTAAGCAATTTTTCTTTCTTTGTCGTCGAGCATAGCTAAGTATTTTTTCACAATGTGCGCAGGAAGTTCTTCAAATAGTCTTGTACGGTCATCAGGAGACATTTCGTTAAGAATATTAGCAATTTCCTCGCTTTTGAGACTGTGTAAAAGCATTTCTCTTGCAGGACTATCGAGGTTTTCAAAAACAGAAACTGCCATATCTTTAGGTAACAGCCTAAAAAGGATACCACCAAAATGAGCAGGTAATTCCTCAATAATATCACTGATGTCTCCAGGGTGCATCTCTGCAAGAGTTATTTTAATTTCAAGATATTTTTTATTTTCAATTAATTCATAGATCTTTTCATTCACTAGCATCACCCCTTAAGAAGGATTAACTTCCCCCGGGTGCCTTAAGGATCGGGGGACTAAAGACAAAAGATAAAGATTGACCAACCTAGTAGGATAAGAACTACTAGAGTCATTTTCCATTTTTATTATCCCCCTCCTTAACTTAAGAAAAAATAAATAGATAATAAAACAAAAGACAGACAAACAACAAAAAAGTTCTCAGCTCCAATAACTATCTACACTAAAGCTAAGCACTATATTAATGGTATCACAAAAGGTATGTTATTAATAGTAAGAAAACTCTTTTCTATCAAAAAAAAGCCCGCCGAAGCAGGCGGGCAAATATACCGACTATATTTGATTTAAGAAGCGTGAAAACTCTTTTAGTTTTCTTTGTATTTCATCGGTAGATTCTTTAGCAGCTTGTTTAATCGAAGCTTCGGGATCTGCGTTTTGTAGATAAACTTTGTTAAAGGCAAAGTCAATATAGCGATCAGCTACATATCCGCCTACAACAGCTGTAGGTTGTCTACAGGCTAGCAAAGCTTTTTGTGCTACAGTTTTTTTTAGACAAAGCTCCGT
>DUTE01000225.1 GCA_012842235.1 Bacillota bacterium | reverse complement strand
GGAACTATACTATTTCCTGGAGTAGGTACTGTTATGGGCGGTATTGCTGGTTACTTTATAGGATCATTGTTTGGACCGTCTCTACAAGAGGTTCAAAAAAAAGCTTATAGTACTATATCGGATCTGATTGACGACTTTTTGTTTACTAAAGTATATCCTGACATAAAAGAAATGATATTGAGCAAGCAAAATGAGCTCGATGAGATAGTAATGAAAGTTATAAAAGAATATCTTAAACGGTATGAAACGATTGTTAACGATTTAATTAATGAACATAAAGAAAATGAAAAGCTACTTGAAGTCTATATTCGTTCATCTGATTATATTATCAAAGATCTAAAAGATCGCATTGCATCAATGGAAGAATTACATAGAAATTTGCTAAATACCAATAACTTGAGTGAAGTTAATCCTTACAAAAACAATTAAAACGTTTGTTTCAATGCAGGAAGTCCTTTCTCAACTAATTATAAAATTTCGGAACTTATTTCTATAAAGATAGACAATGAACATATTGTATTGGGTATAATTACAACTAGTTGTTGCATTTTAGGCGTGTAATTTTTCCTAGATGTTGAATTGTCTTTAGTGCTAGCTAGAGAAAGAAAAAGCACCTCTTTACTACTAACGAGTATAGAGGTGTTTCATGATAGCGCGATTTTATTTTAGAAATTAGCCTTTTTATCTAGATTGTTTTGCTGAGTTTTATATTTTTACTGAGGATTGTACATTCCTTGGCTCTGCATATAATTAAAAAGCCCTTCACCGTGTTGTTGTTCTTCTTTTTGGATATGGTTTAGAGCCTGCCTGGCATTAGTGTCTGTAAATTCAAAGATAGCCGTATTATAGGCGCTAGATACAAATTTTTCTGACATGAGAAGATCAGCACATAGACTCATGTCCTGCATTGATGTCGGGGAATATTGTCTTTGTGGGTTATTTTGATATTGCTGAGTTTGTTGTGCCTGTTGGTTTTGCTGGCTTTGTTGCTGCATATTTGGTACATTGCCTGCTAACATTTGGTTAATAGTGTTTAGATGCTGTTGTTCTTGAGTAGCATACGTCTGGAATAGCTTAGAAAGATGTGGATCTTGTGCTTGGTTGGCGTAGCTCTTGTACTTTTCTATACAGATCTGTTCATGGTTCTTTTGGTCCTCCAAGAGAGTCTTTTCTTTTTGCGTTAGATTAAGGTTCATTATGTACACCTCCTAGAATTATTCTGGTTAGATATCAGCTTTTTATTCTTTTAGAAGTGAATTTTTAGAAAAAAGGTTTTTGCTTCTTGTACTGTAAAGTATTAAATGGTAAGTGAATAAAGCTAACCTTAAAAAACAACTGTCAGATGAAATGAGAGGATAAGATCTAAGTTAGAGAGAAAAGTAGAAGAGAAAGACTATTTGAACAAAAATGTACCCCCAAATTATAAAATCGCAAGTGTACATAAGAACATCTATTGCGGCATACAGTTAGCTTTGCGATTACGTTTCTAGAGGCAAATAACAAGGGGATTACCAAAACAAAAAATAGCATTTGCCAAAATTGTAGTTATTTTTGTGCCGAAAACGAAGCAGACGAATTATCCGGTTTTACATGTTAGTCTTAAGTGATCTGCAATTACCCTAAGGTTAAAGACATCTATTATTAGCATCTTAACATTTGCTTCTTCTGCTTGTACTACTAAAAACATTAGTTTAGTTTTCTGGCTTTTATGGTTCCTAAAATTATTTCTTACATTTAGAAAGGTGATGCTATTTGGAAAAGGAAAAAATAGTCCAACTTTTAACAGCAATAAAGAGTACATGTTCCCATGCTTCTCTAACTGGCTGTCTAGGAGAGGGAAGGTTGTATCTCATCTCGGTTTATAACGAACTGCTCCCACACATAAATACAATTTTAGCGGAACAATCTATACCAAATCTATTTAAACCACTTTCCAGCGAAGCTAGTATGGATGAGGTCGGTTGTGCAGCTATCCTAATGTTATCGGTATTAGAATAATAGCTTTGTTTGTAGTAGTGTCGCAAAGCTACAGATTAGTAGAAAGTGATACGAAAGGCTTCACTTTACGTAGGTAGTGGAAAAACTAAACCACAATCTATGGAGAGTGGAGCATTTCTATGTCACAAAAGAGCAAGATAGCAACAAAGGAAATGAGACCTCTAGTTGAAGAATATCTTGCAGGGAAATTCATAAGAGATTTTGAAGAAAGAATATGACGTAAGTGGGCGAAGCCTCCACACAAATCTAGGATGTGGGCGTTTTCAAGTTTTAAACAACATCACGAGGCACGTCTTGGTTATAAATTTATCATGTCTATGTTTTAAACACAGGCTAGCCCCTGTTTTGATTTGACGCACCGTTTGAGGGAAACATAAATAGAAAACCTTAAGGTTATTTCATGATAAAATAAAGTATCTGCAATTCAAAGATCAGCTACTAGCGATTAGCTTTAAGCGTTAAGCGTGTTGCTCGTAGCTGTATTAAGCATTGCAGTAATTGGGGCAACAATTTGCCAGAAAGTGGTATTATATGCGAATCTTAATTGACGCCGACGGCTGTCCGGTTGTAGATATTGCCGTTTGGCTTGCAAAACAAAATAATGTAAAGTGTTTTATCCTATGCGACACTGCCCATGTTTTTGAGAAAGATGGTGCACAAACTATTACCGTATCTCAAGGTGCCGACAGCGTTGATTTTGTTCTTGTAAATATGGTTGAAAAGGGTGATATTGTTATCACGCAAGATTACGGACTTGCTGCTATGTGTCTTGCCCGCGGTGCTATACCAATCAACCAAGATGGTATGGTTTATGATAGCAAAAACATTGACGCACTACTGATGCAACGGTATACAGCAAAGAAAATTCGTATGAGTGGCGGTAGATTGAAAGGCAATTCCAAACGCACCAGTGAGCAGGATGAAATGTTTGAGCAAAAATTAAAAGAACTAATTAATCTCGAACTATTAGAATAATGCTTATACTGTGCAGCTGCTTTTAGACTATATTAAGAAATAGGCTAACAAATGCAATCAGACGGAGTGATACTATGAGTATATATTATTTATGCAGCGGATTTGCTAAAGACTGTGGATTTAGTGCTGAAATAGTAGCCTAGCTTCACAAGGACATAAAAAACAAAAAGTCTCTTGTATATATAGCCTCTTTACCTTCGCCCGAAAGATATGAAAAAACCGCTTTCTATATGGCTATCAATACTTCGTGGTTTGAAAAAATTGGCAGCACATTTGAGCAAACCAGCGTGATCGACCACCGAAAAAGCCCTGATGAAGCCGTGAACTTAATCAAAAACGCTTCTGTCATATTTCTTATGGGTCGGACAACTCTTGCTCAGATGGCTTTTATCCTTGAATACGGATTAACAGAGCCACTAAAATACCATAACGGTGTTATTATAGGACTAAGCGCTGGTGCGATAAATATGGCAAAGGTTTCACTATGTTCAAAGGACGCCGACTGAGAAGTCTCTGAACTAGTGGAAAGATACACATATTTTGTGCTAAGGTTTATAATAGATTTGTTAACTCGTTTAGACAGTTTATGCGACTAGCGAATACTTAATAGGGATTTTTTTGTAAGCGATAAAACGAACCCTTGTTTAGTACACTGTAAAAAGTTCAAAATATAGACGGAAGAGAAGTGTGGGTTTATGAAATACAATAATACCTGGGATTTGGATGTTATTTTTCCAGGGGGAACGAAGTCACCAGAACTGCAAACAAAGCTAGTAAGTGTAAAAGAGGGTATTGGGGAATATCAAGAACTTATTCAGGATTGGCACATCTCAGAGGATACATCACCGGAAATGTTAAAACAGCTATTAGAAAAACAGGAAATTATTGAAAAAGGTCTAAGACAATGCCAAGTATTTGCTCAGATGTGGCATGATGCTTATATGAGTGATGAATATGCCAATGTGGTTATGGGACAGGTAATGGATTTAGCTGCTGAATTAGATAATTGTTCCACAACCTTTACGAAGAAACTTGTCTCTATACCTGATGAAACCTGGAACAATCTCTTAAAGGATCAAGAGCTAGATGAAATCTCTTTTTCTTTGCATGAGATCCGTGACAAAGGTAAGCGTTTGCTATCAGAAGAAGAAGAAAAAATTATTAATGATTTGAATAAGGACGGCCTAGCAGCGTGGAGCCAAGTATACGATACTGTCGTTTCCATTATGAGCATTCCTTTTACCGATAAAGATGGCAAAACAATACAGTATTCGGTCGGACAGGCGATGAACCGGATGTACACCGATCCAGATCCTCTTGTGCGCAAGCAACTTTTTCAGAACTGGGAAGCAGAATGGTCGAGGTTTGCACCGGTTTTTGCTGATATATTGAATCACTTAGATGGCTATCGGCTTACGCTTCAAAAGGCTCATAACCGTGACGACTTCTTAGATGAGCCCTTAGAAGATAATCGCATGTCTAAAGAAACACTTAATGCAATGTGGAATGCGGTATCTAACCACAAACAACCTTTTATTCAATATTTAGATCAAAAGGCAAAGTTACTAGGGATGGAAAAATTAGGCTGGCAAGATGTTGAGGCACCTATTGCTTTGGGAAATATAAAACCAGCTTCTTTTACCTATGATGAAGCCTGTGACTTTGTAATTGATAATTTTGCTACCTTCGGACCGAAACTGTCTGCTTTTGCTAAACTTGCGTTGGAAAATCGTTGGGTAGAAGCAGAGAATCGCCCCAATAAAAGCCCAGGTGGTTATTGTGCTTTACTACCAGAATTTAAAGAATCGCGAATTTTCATGACTTTTATGGGTTCTTCAAATGATGTAAGTACTTTAGCCCATGAATTAGGGCATGCTTTTCATAGTTATGTAATGAAGGATTTACCGTTACTAAACCAGATATTTGCCATGAATGTAGCAGAAACCGCAAGTACCTTTGCTGAAACAATTGTTAGTAATGCTACGGTAAAAAATGCAAAAACAATAGAAGAAAAGATTATGTTATTCGATTCTAAGATGCAAAATGCTATCGCTATGTTTTTAAATATCCATGCTCGCTTTATTTTTGAAGAATCTTTTTATGAAGAGCGCTCAAAAGGTATTGTATCAGAAAAGCGGATCAATGAGTTAATGGTGAATGCTCAAAAAGAAGCATATGGTGATTC
>DUTE01000224.1 GCA_012842235.1 Bacillota bacterium | reverse complement strand
TTGCAATAGAGGCTCTAAAAGCTCAGGCAGTTTCTGCTCGGACATATACCTTAAAAAGATTAAATACAATTAGAAAAAATGGTTCGAAATATCCTTTAGGGGCAGATATAACAAACCTTCCCCAAGAGGGGCAGGCCTGGCTTTCTGAATCAGAGCGTCAAGTAAACTGGGGTTCATATTATTCAATTAACCAAAGAAAGATTAAAGAGGCTGTAAAAGCTACCAAAGATCAAGTTCTTGTCTATGACAACCAATTGGCAGAAGCACTTTATTGCTCAACTGCAGGGCCATATACAGAAGATGCCCAAGAAGTTTTTAAGGTTCAAGCTCCTTATCTTAAGGCACAGCCTAATCCATATGACAGGCATTCCCCAAGGTATAAAGACCAAAAAACCTTAACTATATCAGAAGTGCAAACTGCTTTAGGTGTTAAAATAAAACCCAAAGAACTAACTCTTGCAGCAAACATACCACAGGGACCAGATGTGGTGATGGCCTCCTCACTTCTTGAGCCATGGTTTAACCCAGATAAGGTAAATCAGACATTAAAAATTCTCTCTCGCAATCGTTCAGGGCGAGTGCAGCAAGTTATGATTGGTGGGGAAGTGTTTAGTGGCAAGGAAATAAGGAGTAAGTTAGGTTTAAGATCAACAAACTTTACTTTTGAGGTTAACGCGGATGGTACAAAGTTAACTTTTTTCACTATAGGATATGGCCATGGTGTAGGCATGTCTCAATATGGTGCAGATGGCATGGCAAAACAAGGTTTTAACTATCTAGATATTTTAAGCTTTTATTATCCAGGTACAGAGGTTGTTTCACTAAATAATATACGGGAATAAATATAATGGCAGGAGTAGATGCCCTAATGTTGAAAACATTAGCAGGCATCTACTCTGTGTCTATTCAGGAAGGAGGAGCTTTTTTTGGATTTAAATCTAAGTGAAAATGCGCGAACTGTTTTAGAAAAGCGCTATCTTGTCAAAAAAGATGGCAAGCCAATTGAAACCCCAGAACAACTTTTTCAAAGGGTGGCCAACAACATAGCAGAAGCGGACAAGCTCTATGACAAAAAAGCAGATATTAAGGGAAAATCTGATTGTTTCTACGAGTTGATGACTAGTTTGAAATTCATGCCAAATAGTCCTACTCTGATGGTGCGCCAAGACAGTTAGCAGGTATTGCTTGATAAAAGCACGAAACTCGGGAAATGTTTCGGTAGAGAAACTGCTTACCCATTATTGGGGACAATAGCATGCAGTTCTCTAAGTGCCACATGGCTAAGGCTTGATTGCTTGAACTCTAGTTCTTCTGGACTAAGTAGGGGTCTGCTTGAAGAAAAACAAGCATCTGGTTTTAAGTGAGAATGTTCATCGATTCTTTCTTAATCTCGAAACCAGACAGGGTATCTTGAGAGAGTGTTTTAAGATACTAAAAAGAACGAACGGAGAGCCTAAATGGCATATGTATCTGACTAGCGAACTTGGGATAGATTAAAGATTTGAGTCTTTAGTCTACGGAGCTCTCGTAGTAGTCAAGGCGGTAATGCCGTCCTAATGGCAAAGGGG
>DUTE01000020.1 GCA_012842235.1 Bacillota bacterium | reverse complement strand
TTGTGGTTTAATTGTTGATGTGGATGCAAATAGTGGTAAAGCAAAAGCTATTGAGAGAGTTCGTCTTGAATGGGAAGACCATGAACTACCTTGGTAAAAGAAATACAATTTCTTGCTATTTTACCCAAGGTAGTTCATGGTCTTCCCATTCAAGACGAACTCTCTCAATAGCTTTTGCTTTACCACTATTTGCATCCACATCAACAATTAAACCACAAAACCATACAGCACCTTTGGCTATTTCAAAACGTCTCGGTGTCGCTTCTAAAAATTTGCCAATAATAACATCTTTATCTACACCTAAAACAGCATCACGTGGACCGGTCATACCTAAATCTGTTTGGTAAGCTGTGCCACCTTTTAAGATTCTTTCGTCTCCTGTTGGTACATGGGTATGTGTACCAACTACAGCTGTTACCAATCCATCGAGATAAAAACCCATTGCCTCTTTTTCACTAGTGGCTTCAGCATGAAAATCGACAAAAATAAGATTAGTCTTTTCTTTCATCTCTTCAAGAATTTGTTTCACTTTCCGAAAAGGGCAGTCTATTGGTTCCATAAAGACCCGACCAGCTAAATTAATAACGCCAACCTTAATACCTTTATGTTCAAATACTAAACTTCCTGTGCCAGCAACCCCTACTGGGTAATTTGCTGGTCTTAATAAACGTGGTTCAGAGTCAATCAATTCGGCGACATCTCGTTTATCCCAAATATGATTACCACTTGTAACCACATCTACTCCTGCTTTTTGAATATCTATAAGTGTATCTTGGGTAAGACCAAATCCACCTGCAGCATTTTCACCATTGGCAATAACTAAGTCGATCTCTTTTTCTTTTCTTAGCTTAGGTAATACCGAGCTTATCAAATTTCTCCCAGGACGGCCTACAATATCTCCTACTAATAATACCCGCAAAAATACTCCTCCCAAAAAGGCAGTTAAATAGCTTTTACAAGCTGTAGTCTGCCCTAAATCTAATTATATTTTAAAGAAAGCGGAAGGAAAGCTCAAAGCTCCTTCCGCCAAGATTCATTTAGCATATTCAACAGCGCGCGTCTCCCGTATAACTGTTACTTTGATTTGTCCGGGGTATTCTAGTTCATCTTCGATTCTTTTTGCTATATCCCTTGCCAAAAGCGTACTGTTAGTATCATCAATCCGATCAGGTTTAACCATAATTCGAATTTCGCGACCAGCCTGAATAGCATATGATTTATCTACGCCATCAAAGGAGTCAGCGATAGCCTCAAGTCTTTCAAGGCGTTTAATATATGATTCAAGAGTCTCTCTTCTGGCGCCAGGTCTTGCAGCACTGACTGCATCAGCTGCTGCAACTAAAACTGCTTCCACAGTCTTGGCTTCAATATCACCATGGTGAGCTGCTATAGCATGAACAACAGCAGGCGATTCTTTGTAGCGCTTAGCAAGATCAGCACTGATTTGATGGTGAGTGCCTTCAACTTCCTGATCAGCAGCCTTACCTATATCATGCAAAAGCCCTGCTCGCTTTGCTATATTGACATCTACTCCAAGTTCAGCAGCCATCAAAGTTGCCAAGTGAGCAACCTCGATCGAATGTTTTAGGACATTCTGACCATAGCTTGTGCGATAGTATAGGCGGCCGAGATAACGGATAAGTTCAGGATGGAGACCATGAACACCAACCTCAAAGGTTGCCTGCTCACCTTGTTCTCTAATAATAGTCTCAACCTCTTTTTTGGCCTTTTCCACCATCTCTTCGATTCTAGCTGGGTGAATTCTACCATCGGCAACTAGTTTTTCAAGAGCGATTCTGGCAATTTCTCGTCTTACAGGATCAAAGCCTGACAGAATTACTGCCTCTGGAGTATCATCGATAATAAGGTTAATACCTGTAAGAGCCTCTAGAGCTCTAATATTTCGTCCTTCTCTACCAATAATACGACCCTTCATCTCATCATTTGGCAGGTTAACTACAGATACTGTAGTTTCTGCTACATGATCAGCAGCACAACGTTGAATAGAACGGGAAATTATCTCACGAGCCCTCTTTTCGCTCTCATCTTTGGCTCTTTCTTCTGTTTCTTTAATTATGTGAGCCATATCTGTTTCAACTTCAACCCTTACTTGACTAAGCAAAAGCTCTCTTGCTTCATCGCTAGTAAGTCCTGCTAATCGTTCAAGTTCTTCTAGCTGTTTATCGTAGATCTCTTGCAACTCAGCCTTTTGTTTCTTTAATTCAGTTTCTTTCTTGTTCACGGCTTCTTCTTTGCGCTCTAAGTTATCAGTGCGCCGGTCAAGCGCTTCTTCTCTTTGCAAAAGCCGTCTTTCCACTTGCTGGACTTCAAAACGTCTTTCCTTGATCTCGAGATCAAGTTCAGACCGCATTTTTTGTACTTCTTCCCTGGCTTCGACAATGGCTTCCCTTTTTTCATTTTCAGCTGTCTTTTTAGCCTCTTCTATAATTCTTTCTGCTTCTATTTCTGCAGACTTAATCATAGCTTCAGCAGTTGATTTACGCAGTAGGTAGCCAAAGACGATGCCAATTAGGAGACTAATAATACTTGCAATAATTAGCCACAACATATATTCAGTTTTCACCCCCTCCCCGGGGTCCTTCCCTTTCCGACGCGACATTTATACGGCTTGACACATCAACTACGGTTGTAGTTATAACTACAAAAGTAGCCAAATTATATTATATTCCCTGCTATATTAAGTTGTCAAGATTGAGAGTGTTCTTTGCAACATCGTAAACTAGATGGTCAGGAAATCCCCGGCGCAGGAGATAGCCGCAGAGCTTAGTAAACCGCTTTTTATCGTCTTGTTCACGCATTGTGTTGGCATATTTTTGAGCTACTTTTTCGGCCAACTCAACTTCGAGCTCTTCCGGATACTCCTCGTTGAGTACAAATTCGCTGAGGGAGTCGTCAATACCTTTTTTCGACAAACTAACAAGAATTAATCTTCGTCCTTGGGGTTTAAAGAGCAGGGCATCATGGATAAATGCCCTGCTAAAACGCTCGTCATCTATAAACCGCTGTTCTTTTGCCCAACTGATAGCTTCTTCAATTTCTTCTTCACTAAATTGATTTAACTTATCCCTTAGCTCTTTTTCGCTGTAATACCGTCTAGCGACAAGACGAGCTAACCTTTTTTTTGCTTTTTTTACTTCTTTTGCTTCTTTTGCCTGTTCACTCATTTTCAGGTACATTCTCCTCATCAGGCTCCATACGACCTTTATAACCAGGTAAAGCTGCCTTCTTTCTTACTTTATCCTCGATTTCGTTACAAATCTCAGGGTTTTGTCGCAAAAATTCTTTAGCATTTTCTCTACCTTGGCCTAATCGTATGTCACCATAAGAAAACCAAGAGCCACTTTTTGTCACTATCTCTAAGTCTGTTCCAACATCTAAAATGCAACCTTCTTGAGATATACCTTCTCCATAAACAATATCAAATTCTGCAGTTAAAAAAGGTGGCGCCACCTTGTTTTTAACTACTTTTGCCCTTGTACGGTTACCAACAAAATCACTGCCCGATTTTATGGAATCAATTCGCCTAATCTCTAGGCGTACCGAAGAGTAGAACTTAAGTGCTCTACCCCCTGGTGTCGTGTGGAGTCGAATCTCTAATCCGCTCCCCGAACCGTGCATGCCAGTTTCCCGGCACACGGCTCTCCAACCGGACGCACTGAAGGGATTAAAACCCCATCAAGCGTTGGATAGTCTAGCATAAACCGCTGATAGACTTCTTTTTTTCCTGCTTTGTCGTACTTTTTAAGTAAGAAAAGATAGATTCTTTCTCTGATGTAGCTATCAAGATAGCGGCCAAGTTTTCGATTAGTACAAAAACCATATTCCGCTCGCCATTTAAGACATTCTTTTCTTACAGCTATAGCTACATATTTGACACTATACCCTGACATACTCCGTGTAGTTAATGATTTAATATTCCTTTTAAAGCTCTCAATACATTCTTTTTCAGGTAAAACAGGTACACTTTGGTCTTCTCTAATAACATAACCTGCAAATACTACAGGGTAGGATAGGTTAGTCTCGAAACCAAACTGTAAAACCTGTCCCTTTCTTATCAATTGGTCTTTACCTTTTAAAAGTGGCGAAAGTGCTAGTAAAACCTGTTTTTCTTCAACCTTTGCTGCTTTCCAAGTTAAATCAATAAAAGGCTTCTCTTTAACTTTAGTATTGAAAAGCTTAAACAGCTCTTTTTTGTTAGCTAATAGATCTATCTCGGACACAGAAACAACTTTTTTTCCTGATAAAAGTTCTGCTTTAAGCTGTAAACCACTATCTTCAGGTATTAGTGCCTCTAAGATCTCTAAAACAACAGCCAAAACTATCTTATCTAAGTCATTTCCCCCTAAGGGTCTGTAAGTATAATCTAAAAGAAGTCTTGATAGGTTTGTAGCTGTATCTTCTTCTATCCCAAGAGATTTAGCTTTTTTAGTTAAATACTCTTTAGAACTAATTGTTTGATAAAGATTACCGCTACTTGCTAGTCTTCTCAACCACTCCTGCTTTCGTAAGGACATGGGCATTCATCCTCCCTACTATTTGCGAGTGACCGGTCTGTCTTCCTTCGCGAAAATCCGCTACTACGAAGACTCCGCCCCTAACATCTAATATCTTGAGAATATACTCTTAGACATTAGGTTCCTCTGTTCCTCTCTTTTGCTCCCTAAATGATGGATTTAGGCTCCGCCTATATCTGTCCCTTGTCTTTTTAGACATTCAAAGCCATACCGGAGGCTAGACTTTGAAAACGGGTCTTCTTTTGGCATTAAACAGACCTCAAACAGCGATTCCTCTCGTAGCCATATCCATCGGAGGCTAGCAGTTAAAACCACATTCCCACCCAGCTTCATGCTTTTTAGCATGTGGGTTTGGCCTTTGGTTCTTAAAAACCTCTACAAAAGAGAAGCCTCAGAGCGCACCTCCGGGTTGCCAAACATAATACCAACCTTTTCTCGGATCTGGTTGATAAAAATGACAATGCATTTTGTCTTACCAATTACACCTGTTAATTTACGCAGAGCTTGTGACATTAATCTTGATGGTGATAGGTAAGCCTTGGAAAACTGAGTTTTTACGGCTTTTCCCCCACCCCACACCGTGCATGCAGCTTTCACCGCACACGGCGTTCCACCAGAACTATTCTGGCTGGCATCCTTTGCTCTAGTCTGTTTTCTCCTAAAACAAGGTTTCCCTTGTTTTGTGGCAGACTATCATCACTACTATGATGCCGCTGACTTCTATTAGATTTCATCGTCTCACCTAAACTCCATCTAATAGCTCTCTCCAGTTCCACACAGTCTATCCCTTTTATTTTTGGCCTTAGGCGCCCGAAAACTTTGTGCAAAACCAAGGTCTCAGTGCCTATGAGCCTTGATGGCAATAAACTTTTCCAGGCTGTTTCCTCCAGGCTAAAAACAGCCCTTTGCGCAAAGCTTGTTAGGGTTCGTTTGCTCGCCATAGCCAACTTTTTAGGAGCCCCGCAGTACTAAGACTACGACTTCACCTGGCTTCACACCCCAAGCAAAAGGTGATTGATTGGAGCATGCAGGAGATTAGGCTTACAACTAGGGCACTCTAGCTGATAAAGGATTTTCACCTTCAAAATCAACTGTGTAGTTAAGGTTATCTCCCAAACCTCGGTCATTTCCCTAAACTATGGTTATAGACCAACTGGACGCACCCTGGAGACCTACATGAGCGTCACCCATCTCTCCTTCGATCTCTGCGCGAGGGACAAGTGCAGCAACAGAGTCAATAACAACAATATCGACTGCACCACTTCTTACAAGTGCTTCTGTGATCTCTAGTGCCTGTTCACCTGTGTCAGGTTGGGACACTAAGAGGTTATCAATATCTACACCTAAGTTTTTTGCATACCCTGGATTTAAGGCATGTTCTGCATCGATAAACGCAGCAATTCCACCTAGTTTTTGTGCTTCAGCTATAGCGTGTAATGCTACTGTTGTCTTACCTGATGACTCTGGTCCATAGACCTCGATAACTCTACCTCTAGGCAGTCCCCCTACTCCTAAGGCCAAGTCTAAAGACAATGCGCCAGTTGGAATAGTCTCTACTTCCATAGAGCGGTTTTCTCCTAGACGCATAATCGAACCTTTGCCAAAATCTTTTTCTATAGTTGAAATCGCATTTTGTAAAGCCTTTTCTTTTTCTTTTTGCTCTTTATCGCTCATTAACTTACCTCCTTATTTACTTTTTTCATCTACAAACACTTGTTCTCCTTTAACTATAACATATGCTTATTTATCAATCAACCAGCGGACATATAACTTGAGGTGTATAAATTGGACCACTTG
>DUTE01000019.1 GCA_012842235.1 Bacillota bacterium | reverse complement strand
GCTGCAGATATTTTTCAGTTAGCTAACGTAGAGTACTGATTTTTAAAAAGGTTTATGGGAAAATCGGGTTTTTATTAGTTAAGGGTACGAAACGTAGGTTACAAACTAAAGCTATAGACCTGTCAAAAGTATCAAAGATATAATGTGCCCTGTGCAAATTATATACGTGACACATCTTTTACAAAATTGAAGTTTATACAAAACCTCAATTGTCTTATCTTAATACATGATTTAACTTATTGTATCTTTTTTCATTTTGTTTTTGATTGTACCCGTATATGTTTCACGTGGAACATTGTGATCTAAATAAAATAAGAGTTGCCTGTTTTAACAGGCAACTCTTATTTTTCTAAGCCAATGGATTTAATTATACGTTGTAAATCATCGTTATTATAGTACTCAATTTCAATCTTACTAACTTTTTTTCCAGGTTTAATTTTAACCCTAGTACCTAAATGCTCACCTATTTTATTAGAAAGGTCTTTAATAAAGATATCTTCCTGTACAGTTTTTCGTTCTTTCTTTTCAGCTTTTTTCCCTGCTCCATCCACTATTCTTCTTACATAGTCTTCTGTTTGCCGAACGTTCCAGCCTTCTTCTATCACAAGCAAACAAATTTCTTTCTGAATAGCTTCATCTGAAAGGGATAACAACGCTTTTGCATGTCCTGCTGAAATTGTTCCACGTGAAACATTATCTAGAACAAAAGGAGGTAGTTTTAGAAGTCTCAAAGCATTAGTAATTGTAACACGATTTTTACCAACTGCTGTGGCAACCTCTTCTTGAGTCATAGAGAATTTTTCTAATAGACTTTGATAAGCAATTGCCTCTTCAATAGGATTGAGATCTTCTCGTTGCAAGTTTTCTATTAAAGCCATTTGGCTCATGGACTTTTCGTCAATTTCTTTGATAATAGCTGGAATATCGGTCAAACCAGCTATCTTAGCCGCTCGCCATCTTCTTTCCCCTGCAATAAGCTCATAGCTATCATCTGTTTTCCTTAGTAAGACGGGCTGTAAAACACCGTGTGTTTTAATTGATTCAGCCAACTCTTTTAAAGCCTCATCGTTAAAATCTTTTCTAGGCTGAAACGGATTAGGCCTAATCTGTTCTAAAGGTATCTTTTTTACCATATCTAATTCATTCGTAGGTAAAAGAGCCCCTAAACCCCTACCTAGAGCTTGTCTGCTCATTATGCAAAACCTCCTGAGCAAGTGCTCTATATGCGCTAGCTCCCTTAGAATCAGGTGCGTATTCCAAAACTGAAAGCCCAAAACTAGGAGCCTCGCTAATTCTTACGTTGCGCGGTATAACTGTTTCGAACACTTGATTTGGAAAATACTTTCTCACTTCGTTTTCAACCTGTATCGCCAAATTAGTCCTTGAGTCAAACATGGTAAGTAAAACACCTTCAACTTCTAGTTTAGGATTAATGTTTGTTTGGACAATCTGGATGGTCTGGAGCAATTGTGTCAAACCCTCTAAGGCATAATATTCACATTGAATTGGAATCAATACTCCCTCAGAAGCTGCTAATGCATTAACTGTTAAAAGCCCTAAGGAAGGCGGGCAATCAATAAAAATATAATCGAATTCAGCGACTATCGGGTCTAACGCTTTCTTCAACCGATATTCTCGTGAAAAAAAGGAAACCATTTCCACTTCTGCACCTGCTAAATTCATTGTAGCAGGAACAAGAAATACACCATTGGTTTCTAACATAACCGATTTAAGAGGTATATTATCTACAAGTACGTTGTAATTACATGAAGTTAGTTGATTTTTATCAATCCCAAAACCTGTTGTTGTATTTCCTTGAGGATCATTGTCAATAACCAATATTTTTTTTCCTAACTCACTCAATGCTGCCGCCAAATTAATGGTTGTTGTACTCTTGTGGAGTAGAGAGCTATCCCTCTCCCCGAACCGTGCATGAAGCTTTCACTTCACACGGCTCTCTAGGATGTTTCCCCATCCCTGCACCCCTTCGCCATGTAGCAGGCTTTCCCTACCTCAGACTACTACGAGTGCTCCGCCCCTTAACTATCAAATCAGCTAGCCATAGCCTAACCAAGCGGTAGATAGCCAAGGTTCCCGGGTTCCTGCATATGCACTACGCTAGACTTTAGACCGCTGCCATACCCAGGTTGTCTTTTCCCTTATGTAGAGAGTAACGTTAGGGAGTAGGCCATCCCTTACCGCTAAGACAACAATTTAGGCGTTAACTGAGTTTTATACAGCTTCCTGTTCGTAGTCATGGTCTAGCTCAGGCTCGGCAAGCCTTGCTTGCCTTGTTTCTAGAGCTTCACTAGCATTGCATGGCTTCAATGATAGTGTCTAGTTAGCCTTATTGAACAAAATCAATAGTGGTATTGCCACATTGCCTATGCAAGCTTAGCCCGGCACACGCCTACGCCGCCTTTTTGGTTAACGACGGCAACAACTTTTCCCATTCCATCGCCTCCCCTCTTAAGAAACTTATTTCTCTAAAAAAACCACGCATCCTGCATTAAGATTAATTAAAGAGGCGATTTTGTAGGAGTTCCTGGTTTTCTTGGATACTTTTTCGGTGTCGTTGCTACCTTTTTGACTACAATCAGAGATCTATCACCCATATCAAGGGGGAGCTGGTAATCATAAATATATTCAATTTCTCCACCTAAGATTGCTAAAGCTTTTTTGCTTGAAGCAACTTCCTCTTTAGCATCTGGACCTTTAAGAGCGATAAATTTGCCACCAATTTTCACAAAAGGTAAACAATATTCCAATAGAACTTGAAAACTAGCCACAGCTCTTGCTGTGGCTATATCAAATGATTCTCTTATAGAAGAGGCCTTTGCCGCTTCTTCCGCTCTGCTGTGAAGATATTTTACGTTATCTAAACCCAATAAAGAAACAGTTTGCCCTAGAAACTTTACTCGTTTCTTTAATGAATCTAAAAGTAAATATTGACAGTCGCGGTACACTATAGCCCATATTAATCCTGGCATACCTGCACCTGTACCTACATCAACAATACTCTTAGCACTTACATGATCTAAAACTAATAAACTATCTATAATATGCTTTACGGCAAACTCTTCTGGTTTAGTTATAGCTGTAAGATTAATTTTTTGATTTTCTTCTACTACTTTAGAGGAGTATTGTAAAAGCATATCTATCTGCTCATCTGCAAGATCAGGACCGTATTCCTTTAATACTTGAATAAATATAGCTTTTTCTTCATCATTCCACATTAAAGTGTTTTCCTTTCAAATAAATTATTAAAGCGGTAATATCAGCTGGTGTTACACCACTTATCCTAGATGCTTGTCCTACAGAACGAGGACGAATATCTTGCAATTTTTCTTTTGCCTCGGTAGAAAGTCCAGTCACTTTAGCATAGTCTAGCTGGGTCGTTAGCTCCATTGCTTCCATTCTTCTAAATTCTTCAACTTCAGCTAAAGCTCTGCTAATATAGCCTCTATAGATCACTTCTGTCTCAACTTCGTAGATTACATCACTGCTTAGTTCTTGATTATTGCCATCTAACGATTGAAGTTTTTGATAATCTATCTCAGGACGTCTTAGTATATCCGCAAGAGTAGCCACATCTTTAAGAGGAGTACTGCCTAAGCTAACCATTATCTCATTAGTTTGTGCTGTAGGATATACTTTTGTATTTTCTAAACGTTCAACCTCTTTTTCTATAGCTTCTTTTCTTTGGAGAAATCTTGTCCATCTCTCGTCATCTATTAAACCTATCTTTCTTCCTTTAGGGGTAAGGCGTAAATCTGCATTACTTTGACGAAGAAGAAGTCTATATTCTGCACGGCTTGTCATCATTCTATAAGGTTCATCTGTACCTTTAGTTACTAAGTCATCTATTAATACGCCAATATAAGCTTCTGATCTATCTAATATTAAAGGTTCTTCTCCTCTTAGTTTTAATGCAGCATTAATACCGGCAATAAGGCCCTGAGCTGCAGCTTCTTCATAACCAGAACTTCCATTTATTTGACCTGCACAATATAGACCTGGGAACCTAATTAGCTCTAACGTTAAATCCAATTCTCGTGGATCAATAGCATCATATTCTATGGCATAACCAGGTCTAACAATTTCAGCATTCTCAAGACCTGGAATTGTTCGCATAAATTCCACTTGAAGATCTTCAGGAAGAGATGTAGAAACACCAGCCAGATATTTTTCTGTTGTATAGATCCCTTCTGGTTCAATAAATATTTGGTGACTATCTCGACCAGGAAATTGAACAAGCTTTGCTTCGATCGAAGGACAATATCGCGGGCCAACTCCAGTAATAGCCCCACTATACATAGAAGCTTTTTTAAGATTTTTTTCAATTATCTCATGTGTTTGTGGTGTTGTATGCGTAATATAGCAAGGTACATCATCTTCCCTAATTGGGATTTCATCATATGAAAAAGAAAAAGGTACTTTTTCACTCTTTTGCATAGTAACCTTACTGTAATCAATGGTTCTACCATCAACCCTTGGAGAAGTACCAGTTTTATATCTAATAAGGTTAAGTCCAATTTCTCTTAAATGATCACTTAATTCTGTAGCTGCTTGTTGCCCACTAGGGCCACCACGATAATTGACCTCTAGACCAATAAATACCTGTCCACCAAGGTAGGTACCGGTTGTAAGAATAACAACCTTAGAACGAAAAACCCTTCCTGTTTTAAGTACAACACCAGCTACTTTTCGATCTTCAAAAAGAAGAGACACTACTTTTCCTTGTTTAACCCAGAGGTTTTCTTGATGTTCTAGAACATACCTCATACGTTGAGAATAACGATGTTTATCAGCTTGAGCTCTTAATGCCTGAACTGCTGGTCCTTTTCTGGTGTTGAGCATCCTTAGCTGAATATAGGTATTATCAATATTTTTACCCATTTCACCGCCTAAGGCATCTATTTCTCTAATAATGTGACCTTTTCCAGGGCCACCTAATGAAGGATTGCAATCCATAGCAGCGATATTTTCTTTGTTCACAGTCAATGCTAAAGTCTTAAATCCCAATCTAGCTGTAGCCAAAGCGGCTTCAGAACCTGCATGACCAGTTCCTACAACAATTACATCATAATCCATAGTGCCTCACCTACTTCCCTAAACAAAATTCTTCGAATATTCGATCTAATATGTCTTCAGTGACAACATGTCCTGTAATTTCTCCTAAAGCACTATAAGCTTGTCGTAAATCTACTGTTAATAGATCAAGTGGTGCACTTGCGACATTTTCAATTGCATATTCTAAAGACATTCTAGCTTTTTCAAGCGCTTTTTTATGCCTAACTCTAGTTACAAGGACCTCTTCCATTGTTTCATAGCCTGAAAACCCAATCTGTTTTTCAAGCTCTAACATAAACTCATTCACACCAGTACCTTCAGTTAAAGATATTGGCAGAAGTTTGCTCTCTAAATTTAGTGTTGCTAAATCTGTAGCATCCACTTTTGAGGGCTTATCTTGTTTGTTAAGAAGAATTAAAACCGATTTGTCTTTTAGAAGTTCAGCTATTCTGTAATCCTCGTCGGTTAGAGGCTCACTACTGTCTATAACCCACAAACAAAGATCTGATTTTTTCACATACTCTCGAGATTTCCCTACACCAATAGATTCTACAGGATCATCAGTCTCACGAAGGCCGGCTGTATCTGCAAAAATAACAGAAACACCGCTAACATTTATCTCAACTTCCACTACATCTCTAGTTGTACCTGGAATATCAGTAACAATAGCTCTTTCTTCTTTAGCTAGTTGATTTAGTAGGCTCGATTTACCAACATTTGGTCTGCCGACAATAGCAACTAGATAACCTTCTCTTAAAGACTTACCCTTTATAAAAGATGCAATAAGAGCATCAATATCTTCATGCATTTTAATCATCTGGTTTTGAAGATCATCTACATCAGGTTCATCTACATCATCGGGATAATCTATACTAGCCTCAAGTGTTGCAAGAATCTTTAATAACTTATCGCGAATTTCTTCTATTGTCTCTGATAGTTCACCTTCTAAAGCTCTAAAAGCTACTCTTAGGGATGTATCTGTTCTTGCTCTAATAACATCGATAATTGCTTCTGCTTGAGCTAAATCTATTTTACCATTTAGAAAAGCTCGTTTACTAAACTCTCCAGGCTCGGCTAGCCTTGCCCCAGCTTCAATTACTGCCTCTAATACTAACTCAGATACCTTCAAACCACCGTGACAATGTATCTCAACTACATCTTCACCTGTATAGCTTTTAGGACCTGGCATAACCACCCATAGTACCTGATCTAATTTTTTTCCCTTATTTACGACATATCCTAAGGTCATTTTCCGTGCTGGTATTTGGTTAAGATCAATATTAGATAACTTATTTGCAACGTCAATAGCAGAAGTACCACTTACTCTTATTATACTAATACCGCCCTCTCCTAATGGGGTGGCTATAGCTGCAATCGTATCCATGCTCTACCTCCGTAACTAAACCCCCG
>DUTE01000223.1 GCA_012842235.1 Bacillota bacterium | reverse complement strand
CCTCCAAGCAGCAGCGGCACAATTATTAAGATGTGAGCACTTTCATTTCCAGAAATGCAGTGGATCTGAAATATCACTTTGTTCAATCTCCCGAAGATGTGCCTGAATTTGCTCAAACTCAAGCACTATTTTTAGAACTGAAAGATAGCCCTATTCTTATTATCTCTAGAGGCTCTAAACCTACTGGTGGCTATTTACTGAAGATAATCGATGCTAAGATCGTTAATGATGATCTCAAAATTTCGCTAATCTCCTCAGATCCACAACCTGGTTCTTTAAATATCCAAGTTATTACCTATCCTTATGTCTATTTAAAAACAGGCACTGCTAAGACTTTCTCTGTTAAACTGAATAATAGGGTAATTATAGCAGAGAAAAGCCTTTAGTTTTTCTCTGCTATTTCTTAGCGAAAATCATAAGAAAAAATAAAGACCAAACACTTTTAAGTCTAGTTGCTAAAAACAATGGATAAGACTATACTTTGATCAAGAAAGCAAAAAAATTAAAGCTTATTCTTCTATTCTTTTTAATATTTACAAGGGGGCTATTTAGTTGAATAAAAGAGGGTTTAGAGTACTGGGAATGCTTTCATTTCTTTTTACTATATTATTAATGAGTTCTTTCGCAGGTGCCTTTTACGAAGCTAACTGGGGTAGTACTAAAGATATGATTAAACAAGACCAAAAAGATATTTTAGTTGCAGAAACCGATGAATTTCTTGCCTACATAGGTACACTTTTTGATAAACAGATCCAAAAAGTTTATCTCTTTACCGAAGAAGGGCTTGATTCTATCCTTTATACCTTTACCGAAGTCCCTGAAGAACTAAAAGATTATATCTATAATTACCAAGACGTCAATAAAGAGCTAGAAGCTATTTTAGGTAAGCCTCTCTTTGCTGATGAATCTTGGGGAGATGAACGCTTTAAGAACCTGCCTGAACTTGCTCTTGCTCTTGGAGATCTCCGCTACTCAACAGTCTGGATTAAAGATGATGTTATTACCCATATCGTCTATGCTAACGATTTAAATATATACCATGTGATTTTTATCAACCCTTTTGATGATATCTTAGGAGAAAACAATCTATCATCTAAGATAGAACCTTAAATAACAATGAACTTAAGGCAAAAAAGCTAGGCAAGGAATCTTCCTTGCCTAGCTTTTTTTATATTAGCCCCTTTGGTACCTATATGTAATACAAAACTTCAAGTTTACATATGCATATATGTAAATAAAAAGAGCAACCTTTTTTAACTTAATTTTTAAACATCGATTAGTAGCAAAAAAATCGCTAAAAAATCAATGGAGGTAATCTCATGAAACGAGGTTTTACGCTGTTTCTTCTCTTTGTTTTTCTCCTGACAAACCTCAGTTTAGCTGCCGCAGATTTTCGAGATTTAAATTGGGGTGCAAATCCTTCAGAGGTTAAAAAATCAGAGGATGGTAAACTAATAGCAGATGCTAGTTTTGCCCTTATTTTCGAGACCACTCTATCTGGTTTTAAGGCCAAAAGAGCTTACTACTTTGATGAAGAAAGACTTGTCACCGCGCTATATTCCATAGAAGAACCTATTAACAGTCAAACATATACTAACTATAACAACCTTAGAGAATCTCTTTTTAAAAAATATGGTAAACCTTATTTATTTTTTTTTGAAAACGGAGATTCGAGCTCAGAAGCTAGCCGAAAAGTTGTCTTTGATAACGGAGAAATATCTGAGTTTGTCTCCTGGAGAACAGAAAGAACAGAGATCACCTATTCCGCTGAAAACCACGACGATTTGATGATTATTAACATAATCTATGCAGAGTTAGGTAATAGCAACTAATAACGTTGGGGTTGTGTCTATCTTCTTAGATAGACACAACCCCTTTTTTTGCTCTGCGAAAAAGTAAACTATTTCAGGCCTTTATAAACATCACCAATAAATGTAGGGACATTTTGGAAGTCTTAAAAAGACCTATCATTAGGGAAGAGAGAGTGCTTAATGTTCTTTCCTCTCTTAAACTTAGGCTCTAATCTTTAGCTCTTTTTCTTGCACTTAACAAAGTGTTATAGAGAAGCATTGTTATTGTCATGGGGCCTACTCCACCTGGAACAGGTGTTATATAGGTGGCCTTTTTGCTTGCTTCTTCAAAAGCAACATCCCCTACCACTTTACCACTTTCTAGACGGTTAATACCTACATCAATTACGATAGCCCCTTCTTTAATATAATCTCCCGTAATCATCTCTGCTTTGCCAATTGCCGCAACTAATATATCAGCTCTTTGGCAGATACTTTTCAAATCTCTCGTCCTTGAATGGCAGATAGTTACTGTGGCATTCTCTCTTAAGAGAAGATGGGCTACTGGTTTTCCCACAATGTTACTTCTACCAATAACTACGGCATCTTTACCTGAGATCTCTTGGCCTGTGCTCTTTATAAGTTCCATAATACCAAGAGGTGTACAAGATACAAAACCCTCTTGGCCTGTAAGAAGAGCCCCGGCATTTACAGGATGAAAACCGTCTACATCTTTGTGAGGAGAGATTCTCTCTATCACCTTATCAGGATCGATCTGCTTTGGTAGTGGTAGTTGAACTAAGATACCATCTATAGCACTATCAGCATTTAGTTTATCAATAAGAGCTAAAAGATCTTCTTCACTTGTATCTTTAGCAAGAGTGATCTCTCTTGAATAAATTCCAGTTTCTTTACATGCCCTATGTTTATTTCTTACATAGATCTGTGAGGCAGGATCATCACCTACAAGAATCACTGCAAGCCCTGGGGTTATCCTTTTAGCGTTTAATTTTGCTACTTCTTTGGCAATCTCTTCTCTTTTCATCTTTGCTATAGCTTTGCCATCAATTATCATCTCTTAACCCCCTCCCTAAAATAGCCCTGTAATTGAGCCGTCATTAGCAATACTCATATTAAGAGCTGCAGGTGTCTGTGGCAGACCTGGCATTGTCATCATTGTTCCTGTAAGCGGGACAATAAAACCTGCTCCTCTTGAAATACGGATCTCTCTAACCTCTAGAGTCCAACCCTTTGGCGCACCTTTTTTGGTTGGATCATCGGTTAATGATGATTGGGTTTTAGCTACACAAATAGGCAATTTATCAAAACCCAGTTTTGTATACAGTTCAATCTGCTCTTTTGCTTTTTTACTATAGCTAACATCAGCTGCCCCGTAGATCTTTGTAGCAATAATTGCTAACTTTTCTTCGATAGGTAGATCCCAATCGTAAAGTGGTTGAAAGTTTGCCGGCTCTTTGGTTGCCTCTACAACTAGCTCTGCAAGCTCTACTCCACCTTTGCCACCTTTAGCTACTACTTCAGAAAGAGCAACCTTTACACCGATTTTTTGACAGTGTTCTTTAATAAGTTTTAGCTCTGCCTCAGTATCACTTGGGAAGCGATTTATAGCCACAACTACTGGTACGCCGTAGCTTTGCATATTCTCTACATGTTTATCGAGATTTACTAGACCTTCTTCTAAAGCTCGAAGATTCTCTTCATTTACTTTATCTCTTGCAACCCCACCGTGCATCTTAAGTGCTCTTGCAGTAGCAACAACAACTACAGCATTTGGTTTTAGGCCACTATAAGGTGCGACAATATCCATAAACTTCTCAGCACCTAAATCAGAACCAAAACCACCTTCAGTGACTACATAATCAGAGAGAGTAAGTGCCATCTTTGTCGCGATAACACTATTGTTACCATGGGCAATATTGGCAAATGGCCCGCCATGAATAAAAGCAGGCTGCCCCTCTAAGGTCTGAACTAAGTTCGGCTTAATCGCATCTTTTAATAAGATAGCCATAGCACCTACGCCACCTATATCTGCGGCTGTGACTGCTTTTTTATCGTAGGTATAACCTACAACCATCTTACCTAATCTATCTTGTAGATCCTCTAAATCTGTCGCCAGACAAAGAATTGCCATAATCTCCGAGGCTACAGTAATATCAAATCCTGTCTGTCTTGGCCTGCCATCAACCTTGCCCCCAAGCCCTAAAACTATGTTTCTAAGTTGCCTATAGTTCATATCCATCACTAAAGGCCAGGTTATTTCACTTGGATCTAATTGAAGGCTATTGCCAAAGTAGAGATGGTTATCGATTAAAGCAGAAAGTAAGTTATGTGCTGCGGTTATAGCATGGATATCCCCAGTGAAATGGAGGTTTATGTCTTCCATAGGCACTACCTGAGAATACCCTCCACCAGCAGCCCCACCTTTAATACCAAAAGTAGGACCTAATGCTGGCTCTCTTAAACAGGCCATACTCTCTTTGCCAATCTGGCCTAAAGCCTGCACAAGACCTATTGTTGTACAGGTCTTTCCTTCTCCTGCAGGTGTTGGTGTTATAGCAGTAACTAAGATTAATTTGCCCTTTTTTTTACCTTTAGTCTCAAGTGGTAGTTTTGCTTTATAAGGACCATATTTTTCTAAAGAAGACTCTTTCACACCTATTTTGGCTGCAATCTCTTCTATAGGAAGGAGTTCTGCTTCTTGAGCGATCTCAATATCTGTTTTCAATAAAAAAGCACCATCCTTTCTCTAAATTTGAAAAAACAATACAAACAAATAATAATGTGGAGTTTTTTTGTTGACACCGTCCTATTAAACTAAAGTGTTTATTCCTTTTCGTGAAAAACCTAGCAATCTCCTTTTTATCTTTAGTGCGCTAATGTTCAATCAATGCTTTAGGTTAAGAGTTGTAGTAATTTTAACTATAGTAAATTAAGGACACTGCCCTAGGGCAGTGTCCTTTTGCACTTTATATCCACCAAGCAGCTGCAGGCTTTTCTTTTAAAACAATACTATTTAGAAAATCAGCAGCTTTTTTTAGACCTTCTTCTACAGAAGCTAGTGGATCTTCGTGTTCTATACTTAAAACATAATCATAACCTATAAGCCTAAGAGCAGTAACCATATCACGCCAAGCTTTTTCATCAAGGCCATAACCAACCGATCTAAATGTCCAAGCACGTTCTTTAAGACTTGTATAAGATGCTGTATCTAAAACACCTTTTTTAGCAATATTGGCCTTATCTAAATAGGTATCTTTAGCGTGGAAGTGATAGATAGCATCCTCTAGATACAATATGGCTTGTACTGGATCTATACCTTGCCAAATTAAATGTGAAGGATCGAAGTTTGCACCAATGTTGTCTCCTGCAGCTTCTCTTAGCTTTAGTAGTGTAGCTGGGTTATATACTAAAAAACCAGGATGCATCTCTAGAGCTATTTT
Organism: Bacillota bacterium; assembly: GCA_012842235.1. GTDB lineage: Bacteria > Bacillota > DTU065 > DTU065 > DTU065 > DUTE01. The sequence goes on along the minus strand of DUTE01000223.1, from coordinate 4,880 downwards.
TATACCTTTAGATTTAGCAAACTCTGCCTCTTTTTGCCAGTAAGGTATAGCTACCTCTTCCCACTGCCATTTCAAAACTTCACTGTATTCGTTAGGCCAAGCACATGTAACCCAGTTAGGGTTTTTGGCCTCAGGAGAATCTCCAGGGCAACCTGAGAAATGGCAGACAACAGGGATCTCTAGAAGACTAGCAAGTTCTACTGTCTTTCTCCAGGTCTCATGGTTTTTTTGGGCAAATTCTTTATTAGGATGCAAAGGATTTCCTTGACAGCTTAAGGCACTAATAGTAAGCCCCCGATCAATCGCTGCCTGTTTAAAACGTTTTCTTAAGGCTGAATCCTCTAGAAGCAAATCAGGATTGCAATGAGCGTTTCCAGGATAATTTCCTGTACCTACCTCTACAGCTTCAATACCAAATTCTTTAACTTTATCTAAAGCACTCTCCCAGGGAAGTTGACTAAATAAAACTGTAAAAAGCCCTACCTTCATACCTATCTAACCTCCGCTATCTTAACTTTCCGATTACTCTTTGCCGATTCCATACAGGCAATAACAGCAGTAAGTGCTTTCTTGCCTATTTCACCAGGGATTGGATTTGCAATATTGCCATGGATAGTATCGATAAAAGAATCAATAACCCCTGTATTAAATTGCCCACCTTCTTCGTTTGTCTGTAGAGCCGGTACTTCAAAGACTAGTCTACCTCTTCCAGGTTCGTTGAAATAGGCCACCAAAGGAGCATCTGGTTCTACAGCCATCTTGAGTGTACCTTTTTCGCAGAAAAAGACTGTGCCATTTTCTTCTTTTGGTTTGTAGGTCCAGCTAGTTTCAACTGTTCCCATAATACCGTTATTCATACGCACTATGGCAATAGAGTTGTCATCTACAGTACAGTCTTTCTTCTCTAATATCGCCGAAAAGCAGGCGACCTCTTCGATATCATCTAAAATAAACTGAACCAAATCAATCTTATGAACACCAAGATCGGCAAGAGAACCAGCAAAAGCCTTTTGTTTATCAAAAAACCAAGACCCTGAAGGGCTCCAATGTTCAGGACCTGCATGACCAAACACTGTTCTAAAAGTATAAACTTTGCCAAGCATACCACTGTCAATGATCTTTTTTGCTAACACATGAAGTGGTGCTAGACGCTGATTTTGTCCTACCATAAGAACTTTGTTATTCTTTTTTGCTGCACTTATCATAGCATCTGCTTCTTTTACACTTGTGGCCATAGGCTTTTCTACAAGAACATGCAGTCCTTGATTTAAGGCAAAGATTGTGACTTCTGCATGAAGATAATTAGGCAAACAGACACTTACCGCATCAAGTTTTTCTTTGGCGAGCATCTCTTTGTAGTCGGTATATACCTTATTTTCATCTACACCAAATCTCTTAGCCGCTTTAACAGCTTTATTTTCTAAAATGTCACAAAGTGCAACAATTTCAACATCTTCTCTCGAAGCATATTCAGGAAGATGTCTATATTTAGCAATTGCACCAGTACCAATAACTCCTACCCTAACTTTCATCTCTACCCCTCCTGAAATTTAGTATCGCTTAACCCGTTTCTCAAAGCTATTTTTTCTCCACTTTAAGTAAATAACCTTTAATAATCTGGAGAAAATAGAGCCTAAGGGAGGTAATTTTGTTGCACCACTGGATCATTTCTTATCGAAGTTTTATCTTATATGTGGTTGTTCTTATTGCTATGCGTCTTATGGGTAAGCGCCAAATGGTGCAGCTACAACCCTATGAGTTTGTTATTGCTATTATGATAGCTGAACTTGCTGTTTTACCAATCGAAAATATCCACTCTCCTATCACTCATTCAATCTATCCTATTGTCATCTTAGCTGGTTTAGAGATTATTATCTCCACACTTTCTCTTAAAAATGAAAAAATCCGCACTCTAATTAGCGGAAGACCTACTATTGTTATTGAAAATGGTCATATCAGAGAAAATACCTTAAGAAAACTTCGCTACAATCTTGATGAACTTATGGGCCAACTTAGAAACTGTGGCTATCACGATGTAACCGATGTTGAATTTGCCGTTTTAGAGACCTCCGGGCAGCTTAGTGTCTTTGCCCGCTCTCAGTCAAGACCTGTTACACCTAAAGACCTTAAAGTAGCTACACCCTATGAAGGCCTAACCGTGCCACTTGTCTTAGATGGAGTAATAAAGTTCGAAAATCTGGAGTTGTGTGGCTTAAACTACAGTTGGCTTGCAGAAAGTATTAAAAAAGCCGGTCTCAAAGATATCAAAGATGTCTTTTATGCGGGTCTTAACACCCAAGGCCAGCTACATATACAATCAAAAGAACCTCTAGAATAAAGAGCAGGCAAATAACATTAACGTTAATGCCTGCTCTTTTTGGGTTAATTATCTTCAGTTGGTTCACTTCTTTTGGCACTATATCTTTGCCACAAGGTAATCGCTGAAAAAATTAAAACAAAATATAAAGTAATCTTAAGTACGCCACCAATAACCTGTCCGCTTCTTGTCATAGTCGAGCTATCCTTAAAATAAGCTGCCAAAAGTGCTATATGAAAGATAGTCTCACTGTTACCATCTTGTAGATAGTCTATTTCGCGCCTATTTCTGCCAAGAAGATAATGCATCTGATCCTGTGCAGCCCTAACCCAGGTATTGGTCTTGTAGTATTCATTGACATCTATAAAATATAACCCCTCAGATCCAAGCCCACTTGGATCGGTTTCAGTTAGGTAAATTCCCTTAAATTCAGTTTCAATCGGCTCAAAAGCAACAACTCTGTAGTAAGGATCTCTATCATGAGCAATTAAAAGCCCTACACTTCGGCCCATAAAAAGATCATAAATCTCATCATCGACAGGGAGTGCTTTTTTCATCATCTCTGATATAGCTAGCCCTGTCATATCATTAAGGGAGATAGTCTGCCAACCAGTCTCTAAAACAGGTGTCAATTGTTGTCTAAACTGATCTTCGTACACTTTTTCATCTGTTAATAAGTTCATCTCGGCAAGAAACAATAGCCATAAGTCGTTACGAATCTCTTGAGAGCGTTCTTCTTGTAAATAAGTAAAATTTGCTTTAGCTATTTGGCTACATTCTTCTGCTAACTCACGATCTGCTTTTAAAAGAGTTCTTCCTGATAGGGCAAAAACTGCTGAGGCAAAGGTTAGCTCATTGGCATCTTTAGCTGATCTATCTCCATCGTTATACCATTTCAATAGACCTCTTGCCCCTGAGAGCATCTCATCGACAAAATCTGGTATTTTGTTGTTTTGCTCTTGAGGGAGCACATCTAGCTCTCCATCAGCAAAGCGATCAGAGAAGACCTCGTAAAAAGCTAGCCCTCTTGCCATAATATAGCTTGTAAAAAGAGGGTTTTCTTCCCCATTATCATCTAGCCAGCCATAATCACTTCTTCTAGCTGTAAAATGTTTCATAGCCTCTTCAAAAACTGGGTTGAAAGCTCTTGCATCGATCTTCAAATAAGGAGATTCTGTGTTACCTACAGTAAGAAAGTAATCTCCTCCTCTTACTTGCTCAGTAAAGTTTAGAAGATAGAGCTCTTCTTTAGTCTCTGGATCGATTAAAGGTCCTTCGAGTTTGTTTTTATAGCTTTCCCGGCCAGATTCTTTATTCCTTAATTCAAAGTTTTCTGCATATTCAGTGGTAAGAGCCTCTTTTTTAGCAAAAGGCAGATAGCCATAAGGATTTACCATTATCTTAGCTTGAGCACCAAAGGTGAATAACAAAATGAGAAGAATTGCTAATAGTTCTCTTATCTTCATCAATGTTAACCTCCTACGTTTAAAACCTCTTTGGCCCTATTCGATTTGACTCTCAATCTCTATGATCTTGTCTATATCAGGAAAATCTTTTTGATATTCTTTTAATAGAAGTTGCTCGAGTCTGAGGTTATTTAAGCAATGTTCTTTATTAAATCTTTTATCTACATATGATTCCACTGCGAAAATAATTTGTTCTTCCCCGCTTTATTTGCAAATGTAAATTTATGCAAGCAAAAAAATCGATTTTTTGTTAAAAACAGATTACATTTTTACAATTATTGCCTAAAACTCCTCCTATACCGGTTTATAACCGGTATAAACTACTCATTTTATCTTTTAAGTACCATAAATGGGCACACTTCGCCCTTGGTGAATAAGTTTACCTTTTTCAAGCATTATTTTTATACCTCTAAATACTCGTTTTACATTTGCAGCGATCATTTTAAGTTCAGTATAATAATAGACCTTTAGTTTTCCCCTTACCGGGAGTTTAGCTAATTCTTGACCTCTTTTAAGTCCAGATATGCATCCTTCTACACCAGCTCTTTTAGAAAGACTATTTTCCAGTGTTTCATTATCAAAACATGTTGCTCTAACAAGTGAAGTGATATAGGATTTTTTACTGAATTTAAGTACGCCATAGCGTTTTTTTAGATTAGTTGGACATTGAGATTTCATAGGGCAAGATTCGCAAATATGAATATCAAATCTAGCTGAATAAGAACCTTTATTAAAATAGCAGTATAAGGGTTTATGTCCAGCAGGGCAACTTAGTATAGTTTCTTCTTTCTCTTTTGTAACTACATCAAATGATGATAGTGGAAGTTTATCTGGATCTGGTTTACTACCAATCATATCAGTAAACATAAGGTCGACATTATTTGATTTAGCCTCTTGCCAAAGTTCTACTGAGGAATAGCCACCATCTAGATAGACTGTAGTTTCTTCATCTATGTTAGGGATAGCCTTTTTTAAAAAATCTTGATCTGAAATAGTGTTTTTCTCAACCATGTAATCGACAATCAATTGAATGGGATTATCTTCACCACAAGTCTCTGTGATATTAACGCTATAACCAGAGGATTTCTTATCACCTT
>DUTE01000222.1 GCA_012842235.1 Bacillota bacterium | reverse complement strand
GCGGAGACCCAAAGGGTTCTCTGCGCTTGTGCTAGGTGGGGGTGCATAGCCCATGCAACCGATAATTGAAGTAAAAGATGTCTATCATCAATATGGTGACACAGAAGCATTGTGTGGAGTCTCTTTAGGGATCTATCCAGGTGAGTTTCTTGCTATTGTAGGTGCTAACGGCTCAGGCAAATCTACATTGGCGAGGCACCTTAATGGCTTGCTTCTTCCTTCAAGTGGAGAAGTCAAGGTAAAAGGTTTTTCAACACAGGATGCTGATGATGTTTGGCAAATTAGATCCATTGTGGGCATGGTCTTTCAAAATCCAGATAATCAACTAGTCGCAACAACAGTTGAGGAAGATGTGGCTTTTGGACCAGAAAATTTAGGAGTCCCTAGCAAAGAGATTCGTAAACGTGTGGATGAGGCTCTCAAGTGGGTTAATATGTATGAACATCGCCAAAGATCTCCTCACCAATTATCAGGTGGACAAAAACAACGTGTAGCAATCGCTGGTATATTAGCTATGCACCCAGAGGTCCTTGTCCTAGATGAGCCTACGGCGATGCTAGATCCTGTAGGAAGGCAAGAGGTTTTAGAAGCCATTACTTACCTTAATAAGGAATTAAAGATGGCCGTTGTGCTTATTACTCATCATATGGATGAAGTAGTTTTAGCAGATAGAGTTGTGGCAATGGAGAAAGGCAAAATAGCTCAGATTTCAACTCCAAGAGAGTTGTTTTCTCAAAGCGAGCTTGTTGAGAGATTAGGGTTAGATGTTCCACAAGTATTTGCACTAAGCAATCTTTTGCAAGATTATGGTATAAAAATTGATGTAGCCTTTAACCCAATAGAGTTGGTGAATGCCTTATGCAAATTGAGCTAAAAAATATTTCTTACACCTATCAAGGTCCTCTGCCAGTTGCAGCATTAGAAGATATCAATCTTAGAGTTCAAACTGGTGAGATTCTAGGCCTTATAGGTCACACTGGCTCAGGGAAATCAACTCTTTTGCAACATTTAAATGGCCTTATAAGGCCTCAAAAGGGCGATGTATTGGTTAATGGTCTTTCTGTAAAAAAAGAAGAGATGTCACTTAGAGAGCTTCGTTTTCGCGTGGGTTTAGTTTTTCAGTATCCCGAACATCAACTTTTTGAGGAAACAATCTACAAAGAGGTCTCTTTTGGTCCAAAGAATATGGGACTAAGTGAAGAAGAGATAGATCAAAGAGTAAGAAGGTCTCTTCAAGATGCGGGGGTAGAAGAAGAACTTTATGAAAGATCACCTTTTGAGCTTTCTGGAGGACAAAAAAGACGAGTTGCACTAGCAAGTATTTTGGCTATGGAGCCAGAGATTCTTGTTCTAGATGAGCCTACTGCTGGACTTGATCCTCAAGGAAGAAAAGATATTTTAAACTTTTTACTTAATTGGAGAACACCAGAACGTGGGATCGTATTGGTATCCCACAATATGGAAGAGATAGCACCTTTTGCCGATCGAATTGTTGTTTTACATCAAGGTTCAATTGTGCAAGACGGTACTCCGAAAGAGGTTTTTTCAAAGGCTAAAGAACTAGCTGAGGTAGGTATTAATGTGCCTCAGATATGCTTTGTCCTTTCTGAACTAAAAGAAAGAGGCTGGCCTGTAGATACAGGTATCTTTACAGTTGAAGAAGCTGCAAGAGAGATCTGTAGGGCTTTTAATATAGAGCCACCAACCACCCCTGGAGGTGAGGGCCATGGCGTTTGATGTTACGCTTGGGCAGTATATTCCTGGAGAATCTTTTGTACATCGGCTTGATCCAAGGACCAAACTTATCATGGCACTTGCCTTAATAGTTGTTCTTTTTATGATAGAGAGCTTTATAGGATATCTATGGGTAGCTGGTTTTTTGCTTCTGGCTATTATTAATGGTGATATACCCTTATCAAGTATTACTAGAGGTTTAAAACCTCTGACTCTAATAATTCTCCTTACAGTTATACTGAATATCTTTTTTACAGAAGGTACCCAAGTTCTCTGGCAGTGGAAATTTATCAAAATTACTCAAGAAGGTATAGCAAAAGGGCTTCTTTTAGGTGTTCGCCTTATTCTTTTAATACTTTCAACTACCATTATGACCCTAACTACATCTCCACTAGCGATTACCGATGGTTTAGAATACCTTCTTTCTCCATTAAAAAAGTTGAAATTTCCAGCTCATGAACTCAGTATGATGCTTACAATAGCCCTTAGGTTTATTCCTACCTTGCTTGAAGAGACTGATAAAATAATAAAGGCTCAGATGGCAAGAGGGGCTGATTTTGAATCAGGGAATCTTTTTCGTAGAGCTCAAAATATGGTGCCACTTCTTGTGCCATTGTTTGTAAGTGCCTTTAGAAGAGCAGATGATCTTGCTACAGCTATGGAGAGTCGCTGTTATAGAGGAGGAGAAGGAAGGACTCGCCTAAACGAATTAGTTTTTCAAAGAGCAGACTATTTTGTCTTAGGTATTGTACTGCCTGTTTTAGTTCTGGTGGTGGTTTTATTTTGAAAAATGTAGTCCTTACCATTAGTTATGACGGCACTGACTTTTCTGGTTTTCAAAGGCAAAGTGGTGAGAGGACAGTTCAGGGTGTATTAGAAGAGTCTCTTTCTTTGCTTGAGGGAGAGGTCCCAATAGTGTATGGTGCAGGTAGAACAGATTCAGGTGTTCATGCGCTAGGACAGGTTGTTAATTTTTATAGTAAGAGAGATTTGCCAGAATCAGCTTATCTAAAAGGTTTAAATAATATTTTACCAGACGATTTAAAAGTTAAGCAGATGAAGGTGGCAGATGATAATTTTCATGCTCGAAAAAGTGCTAAAGCCAAAGAATACCACTATTGGCTTAGACTAGCTCAAACACCTTCTCCTGTTGGTCTAAAAACGCTATGGATTAGCGAACCTCTTGCTGTTGAAGCAATGGGTGAAGCCTTAGAACATTTTCGTGGTTCACATGATTTTTCTGGCTTTAGAACTACAGGAAGCTCTGTAGTGAGTACAACCCGGACAATTTTTAACACAAGTTATAAAAGACTTGGTAACTTAGTTGTTTTTTCCATGATAGCGAATGGTTTTTTATACAATATGGTTAGAATTATTATGGGTACACTTTTGGATGTTGGGAGAGGCAAGATTGCCCCAGATGAAATACCTTTGATTATTGAAAGCAAAGATCGTCAAAAAGCAGGTGCTACTGCTCCTGCGTGTGGTCTTTATCTTTATAAAGTATATTACGAACATGATGTTTTTTGTGTTGAGAAGAATAATCAGTTAGATCAGAAACAAATTAAAACAGAACAGTTTACGTCTAATCTTGACATAAAGGACTATATAACTTAAAATATCATTTGTGGTATCATGTGTCGGTTTTGGGCATTAAGAGCCCCAATGCTTTCAGGATCGTCGCAGTGATACAGGTGTCTGAAGGAGGGACAGGAGTTGAAAACTTTCCAGGGTACTGTATCACTGCGACGATCCTGAAAGCATTGGGGCTCTTAATGCCCAAAACCGACACATGATACCACAAATGATATTTTAAG
>DUTE01000221.1 GCA_012842235.1 Bacillota bacterium | reverse complement strand
TTTTCTCTTTGATCGAATTAAACTTGGCAAGATCTCCCTAACCCTAGATAAAAAAAGCCTACCTCAAGGTGCAATAGTGCCAGAAATAATGGAATTTGATTTAATCAAAGAAAATAACGAGCTAAACATCTCTATACCTGTAGTCCTTAAAACCCAAATATAGTTAAAAAGCCCCTATCATTGTCATGCCACAATGATAGGGGCTTTCTCTCTATTAACCTCTAGTAGTAAATTGCAAAAAGACCACCGATAATATGAACAACCCCAATTATAATAGAACCCCAAAGCCATGCCATATGTCTATTAACACTTTCTTTATTGCCTGGCTCTATCTTCATGAAAGCAGCTACTAACAGACCAACTGTAGCAATTAGACCCACCCAATTATACCAAGCAAATCCCATGGTTCACCTCTCCTTATCTTGAAAGATTTGGTTTTAAGACCAGTTCAGTTCTATACGTACTAATAGTTTGGCAATTTCCCCTACTACATACTTTCTTTTCTATTCTCTGCAACAAATTGTTTTTCATACAGCATTAACAAACACATAGCACTTATGCCTTTTCTAACCTATAGAAAATTAGCTATTATCTCCTTCTTTAACATATTCACTCTACGCTAACTTATTTGGTCTTAAACCCTAAAACTTTTAAAAATAAGCATTGACTACAACCTATTTTTGTATTATTGTATTAGTGTACTAGTCGACTAATGCACTAGGTGGTGATGATATGAAATTTGATCCTGAGCGTCCTATCTATATGCAAATTGTGGATCTAATCAAAAAAAAGATTGCTCGCAATGAGATTTTGCCTATGAACAAATTACCATCTCAAAGAGAATTAGCTGTTTTAATGAATGTTAACCCCAATACAGTGCAAAGAGCTTATAAAGAATTAGAAGACGAAAAAATAGTTGTTACTTTACGTGGGCAAGGAACATTTGTTAGTGATAATCCCGCTCTTGTTAAAAAACTCAAAAACGAATTAGCAAATAAAGCTTTAGACGATTTTTTTATAGAAATGAAAAGCTTAGGATTTTCCAATGCTGAAATTTCTCACCTTATCTCCAAATTTTTAACAGAAGGGATTGATGACAATGCTGCTAAAAGTTGAAAATGTTTCTAAATGCTACTTTGGTAAAACAGCCCTAACTAATATTAATTATTCTTTAGAAAAAGGCAAAATCACCGGTCTTTTAGGTCCAAATGGTTCTGGCAAATCTACCCTATTAAAAATCATAGCCGGCCTAATTCCTTGTGATTCTGGAAATATCTATATCGACGAAAAGCCTCTAAGTTATCGCACTAAAGCAGATGTTGCTTATTTACCAGAAGTTGACATCTTTCCGCCTAACATAAAAGTAAAAGAGATTCTTGCCTTCTACAATAAAGTTTTCCAAGATTTTAACTTTAAAAAGGCAAAAAAACTTTTAAATGAGTTAGGCCTACAGGAATCTTTAACACCAAATACCATGTCAAAAGGCATGCGAACGAGACTAAAGGTTGTTGTTACACTTGCTAGAGAGTGTCCTTTACTGCTTTTAGATGAACCTCTTTCAGGTATTGACCCCTTATCTAGAGACCAAATTATTAAAGCTATTGCTAGGGAATTTGCCTCTGAACATCAAAGTATTATTCTTTCGACTCATGAGGTATTTGAATCAGAAGGCCTTTTTGATGAAATTATCCTGCTTAACCAAGGGTCAATCTGCCTCAGAGGCGATGCAGAACAACTTCGTGAAAGTTCATCCCTTAGAAAGCTACTAGAGGAGGTTTATCGATGATTTTTTGGCAAATTTATAAAAAAGAATGGCGTGAAAATGCTTTCCTCTGGATGTTATTAACAGGTCTTACTGTAGTATTTGTTCTTTTGACCTATAGTGGCCATATAACAAAAGACCTTTATGGCCTGCCCTTTGCTCTCGGAATCTTTGTTTTTTTGATCTTTAATATCACCATTTTAAAAAAGGAAGAAAACTATAAAACCTCTTTTCTTCTTAAAAGCCTCCCTGTACCTGGCTGGGTAGTAATTTTAGCTAAAGTTTTTTGGCTTTTTAGCAGCTTTTTACTCTACTATTTCATCTGGACTATCGCTAGCTGGCAACACATTTATCGTCAACATTTCCAGCTTATTTTAGATACTCAAAATCTCACCTTAGATATATTACTAATAACTATTCTGCCTCTTTTAACTATTGTCCTCATGCAATTTGCCCACCTTGCAGCCTATTATGTATCAAGATTTAGAGGTTTTGTTTCTATTTGGATCTTTGCTATATCAGGGTATATCACAATTCGCTTAAGTACTTTTTTAGGCAGAGTATTTGGGTAGACAGCTAAGCTTGGT
>DUTE01000220.1 GCA_012842235.1 Bacillota bacterium | reverse complement strand
GTCAGAAGACTACCATGCCTCAGCTCATTATCAATGGCTCACTCACTACTGTTCATTGGGTGGCCAACTTACACTTGAAATTTACGTATTAAAAGATGAGTTTAGCACTAAAGTTGAAATCTACACAGAAGAAGGTGTAACAGTCTATCTTAACGGTGTTAAACTACAAAAAGAAAAAATCGGTTACTATAAAAATGAAGTTTTGATCACTCCCAAAGACAGAAAGATCACAGTCCAAGTAGATATGGATGAAAACACAAAGCTTATAGAAAGAACCTATAACATTTGGCAATAACCAATTAGACAAATAAATAATCTCTTAGTTTAGCGTTTGGCAACAAGTGCTAAGCGTTAACAATCAACAAAGAGAAAACATTAAAGGGCTAGAGAATCTTGATTCTCTAGCCCCTTTTTTAGCTATTTTTTTCCCTCAGCTTCTAATTTATCCGCTGCAGCTTGTATATGGCATTGATGTTTTTCATATTGCTCAAGAGACTGCTGTTCTTGATCCCGATAAAATCTTTGGCGTCTCAAAATCTCATCAAAATCCACTAAAGAAGCATCGAAATCAGGTCCATCTACACAGGTAAACTTAGTCTCTCCGGCAACTGTTACCCTGCAACCTCCACACATTCCCGTGCCATCTATCATAAGAGAGTTAAGGCTTACTATGGTTTTTACGTCAAATTCTTTAGTTACTTTAGCCACAGCTGCCATCATAGGTACAGGCCCTATAGCAACAACTTCATCTATTCCTAACTCTTCTAAAATATCTTTTAAAACATCAGTAACGAAACCTTTCCTCCCAGAACTTCCATCATCGGTAGCAATAAGAAGCCGAGTGGAAATAGAACTCAATTCCTCTCGTAAAATGAGAAGATCTTTATTTCTAGCTCCAGAGATAGTAATAACTTCATTACCCATATCATATAGGGCTGCAAGAATAGGATATAAGGGTGCTGCACCTAAACCGCCAGCAACACCAACTACAGGTTTGGAGAACTTTTCCAAAGGAAAGGGTTTCCCTAAGGGGCCTAAAAGGTCTCTTAACTCTTCTCCAGCCTCGACTGTACCTAACTCTTTAGTTGATTTACCTACTTCTTGAATAATTAATTCAACCCAGCCTTCTCTTTTGTCCCAATCAACTAGAGTAAGTGGGATCCTCTCCCCTGTCTCTTTATACCTTAAAATCACAAAATTTCCTGGACGTGCTTTGGCGGCAATCAACGGAGCCTCCACTTTTAAGCTGAAAATGGCTGGTGCAAGATCTTTCTTTTCTATAACCTTATAGCCCACTGAAAACACCTACTTTCTTAGAATCTTAAACGCCAAAAAACCGGGCAATCTCTACTTGAGCACTTTCTGTTGAATCTGATGCATGAATTACATTAAGGGGAAGTACTGAGCCAAAATCTCCCCGTATTGTACCAGGTAAAGCTTTTATTGGATCTGTTGAACCTACAAGATTTCTTACTACCTGAATTGCTTCATTGCCCTCTAAAATCATAAGCACTACCTCACCACAGGTAAATGCATCAATAATACCTTGGAAATAAGGTTTATCACTTTGATGAGCATAATGCTCTTTAGCTAAATCAACAGGAATTTGTTTTAGAGCAAGTTTTTTTATCCTCAACCCTTTTTTTTCAAACCGGCTAATGATTTCGCCAACGATACCTTTTTTGACACCTTCTGGTTTGATAATAACAAGTGTTTCTTCGATCACTTTTATCTTACCTCCAAAATACACCTGATTCGGTAACTACAACATCGACCGGGACATCGTGTTCTTCTGTGGGAACTTTTTCAAGTCGAAACTGCTCAAAAACAACCCCAACTTTAACTCCTTTGATTAAAGGAAGAGTCTTATCGTAAAAACCACCACCATAGCCTAGGCGATACCCTAACCGATCATAAGCCACACCAGGTACTATAACTAAATCTATCTCTTCTGGTAAAATAATCTTACCCGAGTGAGGCTCCATAATGCCCATTATTCCTCTTTGGAGTTGGTCTTTATTTTCTACCTCAATAAGCTTTAACTCTCCTTTTTCTACTTTAGGAAAGACAAGCTTCTTTTCTTCTTTATATTTCCAAATAAAAGAAGTATCTACCTCCCAAGGTAAAGAAGCATAAACAAATACAGACTTGGCTTTTTGAAATGGCTCTAATTTTATTACCTGTTGGTTAATTTTTTGTGATAATATTTGTATATTGTTAGAGGTGAGCTCTTTTTTTTCCTGTAGTAGTTTTAAACGCAACGATTTTTTGTCCATAATTATTCCCCTATAAAAGTCTTTCTGTTAGTATTGCAAAAATAGGTGATATTTGTCAATATGAAAGCAGGCAAGTTTCTATTCTTGCGGAGGTGAATCTCGATGCGAAAAGAAGTATGTTGGCAAAAATATATTTGGTTAGTCCTTATTGTCCTTTTTATCATTTTCATTGCTTTTTTTAGAGTTCCATTAGCTAAAGCTATGATACCTTTTTTTGTAGCCTTAATATTTGCTAGTATGATCGAACCTCTTATAACTTTTTTAGAAAGAAAGCTCCGCTTAAATAGAACACCCGCAGCCATCTTATCTTTAGTTCTTGCCTTAAGTATCCTTACTCTTATTTTAACCCTTGTGCTTATCTATGGCATAAATCAGATTTGGACTTTAGCTTCACAACTACCAAAGAATCAACAGGCAATTGCTGCCGATATTACATCTTTCTTTCAAAAATTAAGGGATTTTTACCCTAAACTTCCCCCTGAATATATTGTCTATATTGAATCGATCTTAAGCAATGCCTTTAACTCTTTACAAGTATTTATTACAAGAACACTTAATCGAATACTTACTTGGGCTGCATCTTTGCCAAACCTCTTTATTGTTATTTTGATAACTATTCTTTCCGCTTATTTCATGGCTAAAGATAGACACACTATCTCCCGTTCTATCTTGGGGATTATACCAACAAATTGGCAAAAAGAATTTAGCAGCGCAGCTGCAAAAGCCATTTCAGAAATAATCGGTTTTATTAAGGGACAGTTGTTTTTGAGTTTTTTAACACTCATTTTAAGCTCTATCTTTATGGGCTTTTTTATTAAGAGTCCCTATTGGATGCTTCTCTCTCTTATCTTGGCTGTTTTAGATCTAATTCCTGTAATGGGTCCTGGCCTTATTCTTATGCCTTGGGCTATAATTGCTCTTTTTTTAGGACAGATTAAAATCACTTGGATTCTTGTTATTCTTTATGTTTTAATAATCGTAACAAGACAAGGACTGCAACCAAAAGTTTTAGGTAGCTATACTGGTATTCATCCACTTCTTATGCTCTTTAGTATCTATGCAGGTCTACTTATCTTTGGTGTTTGGGGATTATTTATTGGTCCTATTTTAGTTATCGTAGTTAGAGCATCCCTTGGCTTTCTTAAGAATATTCAAAAGGTCTAGAAATCTAGCAGAAAAAGGAGTGAGAGATCTCACTCCTTTTTACTTAACTCGACTGCATCTCTTACATAACCATCTGCTTGTTCAAGAAGTTTTCTAGCTTTATTTGCATCTACAGAAGCAAGAATACTAACGATAGCGACTTTAGAAGATTGTGAAGCTTTAAGTGCTTTTTCGGCGGTTTTTTTGTCACAATCTGTAGCCTTTTGCACTATCCTGATCGCTCTATCTACAAGCTTTTCATTTGTCATCTGTACATCTACCATAAGATTGCCATATACCTTACCCATCTGCACCATAGAGGCTGTTGTAAGCATATTTAAAACCATCTTCTGAGCAGTACCTGCCTTAAGACGTGTTGAACCAGTAAGAACCTCAGGACCTACTACAGGGGCAATAGTAACTTCAGCAATCTCTGTTAGTAATGAACCTGGGTTACAGACGACGGCTACTGTTTTAGCCCCTTTTTCTTTAGCTGCCTTTAGTGCACCGGCCACATAAGGTGTACGTCCACTAGCAGTAATCCCTACAACTGTATCATTTTCGGTAATGTCTCTTTCTAAGATATCCTTTCTGCCAAGGTCTTCATCATCTTCTGCTCCTTCTAAGGCCTTGATAAACGCACTTTCTCCTCCCGCCATAACCGGCTGTACCATCTCAGGATCTACCCCGAAGGTAGGTGGACACTCTGAAGCATCAAGTACTCCTAGCCTTCCGCTTGTGCCAGCACCTACATAAAAGAGACGGCCTCCTTTTTTAAATGAATCAACTATCTTATCTACAGCTTTAGCAATGTTGGGGATCTCTTTTTCAACTGCTAAAGCTACCTTTTTATCCGATGAACTCTGAAGAGATAGTTCG
>DUTE01000001.1 GCA_012842235.1 Bacillota bacterium | reverse complement strand
CATGTGGGATATGTTTACAAGTTATGCGAGAATTTGGTGTAAAAACTATTGTTCTTATCAACCTAAAAGAACAGTGGCAAAGTTATACTTTAGAAGAACTGCTACCTGTTTCCTTTGGGTCCGATAATTTGGGGTGATCAGTTTGCAAGTTGAAGAATTCACTTACTATCTACCTGAGGCACAGATTGCTCAAAAGGCTGTAGAACCTCGAGATAGCTCTTTATTACTTGTTTTAGATAAAAAAACAGGCTCTTATCAAGATCTGATCTTCAAGGATATAGTTTCTTTTTTTGAGCCAGGTGATCTTTTGGTTTTTAATGATACAAGGGTGATACCTGCAAGGCTTATTGGTAGCAAGAAAAAAACCGGTGGCAAAGCAGAGGTATTGCTTCTTAAAGAGCGAGAGAAGGATCTTTGGGAGGCTTTAGTTAGACCTGGTGCAAGATTGAAACAAGGTGCAGAGATTGTCTTTGGTGATGGTTTACTAAGAGCAAAGATCGTCGAACACCTTGATCAGGGATTACGGCTAGTTAAATTAACTTATCAGGGTAATTTTTTGGAAATTCTAGACCAATTAGGGCAGATGCCTCTGCCACCCTATATCCATGAGGAGCTAGAGGATAAAGAGCGTTACCAGACTGTCTATAGTAAAAACCCTGGTTCGGCTGCAGCTCCCACAGCAGGTCTTCATTTTACTAAAGAACTCCTTAAAACATTAGAAGAAAAAGGTGTAAACATAGCCTTTCTCACTTTGCATGTAGGTCTTGGCACATTTCGGCCTGTCAAAGAGGAAAATATAGAAGACCATCAGATGCATTCAGAGGTTTATACAATTCCCCAATCTACTTGGGATATTATCGGTAAGACAAAAGAAGCAGGCAAAAGGGTTATTGCTGTTGGTACTACTGTAGTAAGAACTCTTGAATCGGCAGCAAAAACTAAAAAGCTCATGGGTGAGACAGATATCTTTATCTATCCTGGGTTTAAATTTCAGGTTATAGATGCCCTAGTAACCAATTTTCATCTGCCAAAATCTACACTTTTAATGCTTGTTTCTGCCTTTGCAGGAAAAGACAATATTTTAAGGGCTTATGAGCATGCTGTAAAAGCAGATTATCGTTTCTTTAGTCTAGGCGATGCCATGCTGATAATTTAAAGAAAAAACCTTTCTTTGACAAGGAGTGATCCGGTGCAATTTGAAGTTATGTACGATTCTCTAGAGTGTAGAGCAAGACTTGGGGAAATAAAACTTAGTCATGGCGTTGTTGAAACACCAGTTTTTATGCCAGTAGGCACAAAAGCTACCGTTAAGACTCTCACTGTAGATGAACTTAAAGAATTAGGTGCAGAGATTATTTTAGCTAATACCTATCATCTTTATTTGAGACCATCAGATGATTTGATTGCCAAATTTGGTGGCCTTCACAAATTTATGAATTGGGATAGGCCAATTTTAACCGACAGTGGTGGGTTTCAGATCTTTAGTTTAGCAAAATTAAGGGATATTACCGAAGAAGGTGTCTCTTTCCAAAGCCATATAGATGGTTCGAAACACTTTTTAACGCCAGAGAAGGCAATTGCAATTCAACAGAATCTTGGTGCCGATATTATCATGGCCTTTGATGAGTGTGTAGATTATCCTGCTGAAAAAGAATATGTCAAAGAATCATTAGAACGCACTCATCGTTGGCTTTTAAGATGTAAAGAGGCCTGGACTAACAGAGAGGAACAAAATCTCTTTGGCATTGTCCAAGGAGGGATGTATACTGATTTAAGGGAAGAAAGTGCCAAAAGAACTGTGGAATGTGATTTAAGAGGTTATGCTATCGGTGGTTTAAGTGTTGGTGAACCACTAGATATTCTCTTAGAGAACTTAGATCATACAGAACGGTTTTTACCTAAAGATAAGCCTCGCTATCTTATGGGTGTGGGAAGCCCTGATATTATTTTAAACGGCATAGAAATGGGCATAGACATGTTTGACTGCGTTTTACCAACACGTATGGCTAGAAATGGTACAGCTATGACAAGTGTCGGTCGTATTACAATCCGCAATGCCATCTATAAGGAAGACAACACTCCATTAGATCCTAATTGCCATTGCCCTACTTGCCAAAATTATTCAAGGGGATATTTACGACATCTTTTTAATGTAGGCGAGATACTTGGACCAAGATTAGTCAGTTATCATATTCAAAAACCATATGTGTT
>DUTE01000219.1 GCA_012842235.1 Bacillota bacterium | reverse complement strand
TTGTTAGCTGCTTTAAGTACTGTTTTTTCGATTTTTACTCCTAAGATTATGGGAAAAGCAACTACAAAGCTTTTTGAAGGTATAATGATGAAACAAAGAGGTATACCTGGAGCTAAGATAGATTTTGAGTATATTTTTAAAATAATTATTACTCTAGGTTGGTTATATGTCGCAAGTGCAGCCTTTAGTTACTTACAGCAGTTTATTATGGCAAGTGTATCTCAAAAGACTGTTTATAATATGAGAAAAGACGTAAATGAAAAATTATCTCGTCTGCCATTAAAGTTTTTTGATTCGCAAACCCATGGGGAGATATTAAGCCGTATTATTAATGATGTAGATAATATAAGTACGACTTTACAACAAAGTATTACTCAGCTTATAACTTCTGTTGTAACTTTAATTGGCGTGACTATCTTGATGCTTACAATAAGCCCTCTTATGACTCTAGTTACATTTATCGCTTTGCCTCTATCAATCTTTGTAACCAAATCAGTTATACCTCGTTCTCAAGAACACTTTGCTGAGCAACAAAAGGTGCTTGGAGAGTTAAATGGTCATATTGAAGAGATGTATGCAGGGCACAAAATAGTCAAAGCTTTTGGTAATGAGAAGGTAGCACTATCCGAGTTTAACGATATTAATAATCGGTATTATGATGCTAGCTGGAAAGCCCAATTTATTTCAGGTATTATTAGGCCTCTTATAGTTTTTATTAATAATATTGGTTATGTGTTTATAAGTGTTATTGGTAGTATTCTTGTAACCAAAAATAAAATTACTATCGGCGATGTACAAGCCTTTATTCAATATTCAAGACAGTTTACCCAACCTATTGTGCAAACAGCAAATATAGCCAATGTTCTTCAAGCAACTATAGCTTCAGCAGAACGGGTTTTTGAACTACTAGATGAAGAAGAAGAGATTCCTGACAAAAAAGATGCAAAGGTTATTGCTCTACCACAAGGGGAAGTTAGATTTGAAGATGTTCAGTTTAGCTATAAAAAAGACGAACCCCTCATAGAAGAGATGAATATTGCAGCAAAGAAGGGCCAAGTTATTGCTATTGTAGGACCAACTGGAGCAGGCAAAACTACTTTAGTAAACCTTTTAATGCGTTTTTATGAGCTTGATGGAGGTAGAATAACCATCGATGGTGTGGATATACGTGATCTAAGACGCAGCGATCTACGTAGTATATTTGGTATGGTACTTCAAGATACATGGCTCTTTACAGGAACAATAAAAGACAATATTGCCTACGGTAAAGAAGGTGCTACTTTTGAAGAGGTAGTAGAGGCAGCCAAAGCTGCTCATGCTGATCATTTCATAAGAACCCTTCCTGATGGTTATGACACAGTATTAAACGAAGATGCTACTAATATCTCTCAAGGCCAAAAACAACTTTTGACTATCGCCCGAGCTATACTTGCTGATCCGGTAGTTCTTATTCTAGATGAAGCTACAAGTAGTGTTGATACAAGGACAGAGGTTTATATCCAAAAAGCTATGCAAAAGTTGATGCAAGGAAGAACTAGTTTTGTTATTGCTCACAGATTATCGACTATTCGCGATGCGGATTTAATCTTAGTGATGAATGAAGGCCGTGTTGTTGAACAAGGAAAACATGAAGAACTACTTGAAAAAGATGGTTTCTATGCAGAACTTTACAATAGTCAGTTTGCTAATTTTGATACCTATGCTGTCTAATAAAAAAAAAAGGCACAGCGGTAATTACCGCTGTGCCTTTTTAATTAGGAGACTGTTTAACGTTCTAAACTATTGCCAACCGGCATTTTTTGCTAATAATTGGCTTAATCCCACTACAACTAGCAATAAAATGACTACTGTTCCTATTACCCAAGGAATTCTTGTACCACACCAATTTAGAATACTAAAGGCATTTTGATAAAAAGTAAAGACCCAGGGAGAAATGTCACTACTTTTTAAAAAGCTATTAACCATAGCAGAAGCAGTAGCAAAAGAAGTACCTTTAGGTATCGCTAAGACAATTTTACCAAATGCTTCCTGACCAATAGCAAATTGCCCAAGTGCGACTAGCCCCAATGAAGCAAGACCAATGGCAATATTACCTATGGCAACAAGGCCTACTGATATTAAACCAAGAGAAAGTAATCCTAAAGATATTAAACCAATGCTAAAAAGTCCCATGGTAAAAAGACCAATACTCAGAATTCCCATACTAAACATGCCACAAGATATTATACCTTTGGCTTTTATCCCTATAGCTACCACCCCTTTAGCTGTAGGGATTGAGTTAAGACCATAAAGGGGTAAAGTCCGGCCACCTATATTTATAGCTCTTGCACCAAAAAAGCGAACTGAAGGTACTTGAGTATAGGCTGTTACAACATGCAAAAGGGGCAAGCCCAAAAAAGATGTTTTTGATTTATATTCGTGGAAAGGTTTATGGTCCTGGTAATAATAGTTTTCTGTAAGCTCTGCTGCAAGCTTTTCAGCAGGGCCCATACGTTCAATTATTTCCTCAATGGTCTGACCCTCTTCTATCAAAAGGGCAATATCACTTTGAAGATCTGCTTTTATCCGTCTACGTATAGAAAAAGGAAGATAGACATGTTTCATTACAGCATCTACATATTGCTTGGCAGTCAAAAGAATCCCTCCTAATCTTTTAAAACTTTTTCAACTGTGTAAGCAAACTCAAGCCATTGTTCTGTAGCCTCTTTAAGTAAGTCTTTACCAGATGGTGTAATAGCATAATATTTTCTTGGTACATTCCTACTAGCCGATTGTTCCCAGCGGCTTTCAATCATTCCATCGTCTTCTAAGCGATAGAGAATAGGGTAGAGAGTGCCCTCACGAAGATTAAAGACATTGCCTCTTTCTTCCATTTCGCTGACTATCTGATACCCATACATTTCCTTTTTTGATAGAAGTTTTAAGATAATAATCTCCAAAATACCCTTTTTAAATTGTTTTGCATACTTACTCTCCAATTGGGCACCACCTTTCTTTATATAATACTTTGTATAACCAAGTATATGGTAACATCAAACTAGAGTGTAGTCAACAAAAATAATAACTTTTTAAAAAACGATTGCTCTTAAAAAGAGCAATCGTCTAGATACAGAAGTCTTAGTTTTTTAAAGCTTTATTTTGCTTCAGGTCTTCTAACAGAGATTTCGCCGCAAAAAACCCATTCTTGTCTAGGTGTTGCTTCCACTTTTACATAACGAGCCTTAGCATTAACATCTACAGAAACCCAGTCGCTAGATGGAGGTTCAAGATCTTTTGCTGGTATGTCAACAACAACTGGATCAGACCAGGTTGATTTGTCTAAAGAGACAGAGATCTTTAGCTGAGCAGGAACATCTATACCATATAGTGTTTGGTGGAATTGAGCTCTAACTTTACCAATGTCTTCAGCTTTTTCTAGATCGAGAATGTAGGTTATAACTTCT
Organism: Bacillota bacterium; assembly: GCA_012842235.1. Taxonomy (GTDB): domain Bacteria; phylum Bacillota; class DTU065; order DTU065; family DTU065; genus DUTE01. The sequence goes on along the minus strand of DUTE01000219.1, from coordinate 5,729 downwards.
TTTGCAGGATCAGCAAGTTTTGCACCTAGCCAAGATGGATCTTGCCAGTTAACCGCATTACCTTCATTACCATCTGTGAGTACTTTTTGGTCAGGGTCATTTGCAGCAGCATGTTTTTCAGCATTTATTACTTCATATTTTTTGCCTATTGCCAGTTCTACTTTGACCTTATCGCCACTATCTACCTTTTTTGAAAAACATCCTGGTACAGTCAAGATAACAGCAAGCAACATCAAAACGACCAATACCCTTTTCATAGGACACCTCTCCTTACAATTTGTTCTTTTCCTTTCATTTAAGATAACTTGGGTTTGGGATATCTCCTCTGTATTAACCGATTTAATTACTTTTTTAGATGGTTTGTGGGCTATAGTTATATAACAGTAACAGCAAAAAATAAGGGAAAAACATCTTTTGTTTTTTCTCTCAATAATATAGTTATATAACGGAGACAAAACCCCTTCAATGTTTTCAAAGAAATTTTAAAACATAGGAGTTTTTAACTTGCTGTGTTGTCTTTTATAGCTAAACAAACAATTCCCTAGTAGAAATATACCAGGGAATTGTTTTTACATATGAGATGTTTGATTATTTAGAGCAAAAAACCAAATTCGTCAAAGATAACGTATTCACCTTTAGTGCCAATATCGACAAATGAGAATTTGTAGGTTAAAACTTTAATTCCATCAAACTTTCCATTGACATCACTTGTTCCCCAAATTGGTACATAGTCTTCTAAAGGTAGATAGATACGTCCAACAAAGTTTCTCGGTAAAGTAATATAGTTATTGCCAGCTTTTGCCGAAGTTATAACACCGTCTAAATCTTTAAGATAAAAGGTAGTACCTTCTTTTATTGCAAGACAAGAGATTCCGGCTTCTTCATCGGCTTCATCATAATCTTGCTCATAGATAATTGGGTAGAAAGAAAAGTTTCTATTGTAGTTAGTTGTGTCTATATACAAGGTGAAGTACTTAGCATCGGGAAACTCATCGAAGGCATAGAGATTGTAATCGTGACGTTGAGAAAGAGTAAACGCAACATAGTTTCTGTCTAAGCCTGTTTCCCAAATTGACTCAAATTTGAATGCTAGACCTTCTTTTTTACCACTGTCTTTGAACGCACCTTCTTTTGTGGCAGTAAAGCGCATACTAATGCCTGCTTGGTTAGCTTCAGTAAAGAATATATTTTTGTCATGTTTTGTACCAATAGTGTCATCATCTTCAGGCCAAAAGTCAAAGTCATAAGCGATACAGAGTTCTAATCCTTCAAAAGGGTTTCCTTCTACTTTAGCTGCTAAAGCTATCTGCGAGCACAATAAAACCATTAGCATAACGATACTAGAGACTAAAACACCTTTTTTCATGCTAATACCTCCTAGTTTTAAGAGTTAAAAGACGGTTAACCTCATTATTCAACGTACGTAGGATCTGAATAAATAGGCTTACTTTTTAGTCCAAAGGAGTCAATGGCAACAATTTTAATAAGGTAATCTTCATTAGGGTCAAATTCCTTGTTGGCAAGGCCGAAGTTATCTGTACTAAAAGCACGAAAAACCTTTTTGTCCATATCTTTAGGATCAGGTGTGAGATAAAAATCAGAAAGTGTAATTGCATAGGTTGAACCAGCAGGAAGCCCTGTCTCTTTAATGAGTAGATGAACTTCATAGGCATAGACTAAATCATCATCTAGAGCTGTAATAAACTCTATATCTAATTTCTTTTTGGCAACCCTTCTAATGTTAATATAGGCATCATTAGGGAAATAAGGGGCTTTGTTGTTTTTTGTTCTAGCTTCAGTAGTATAGAATTTCAGATGTGATTTATCTTCTTTAGGTGCCAGAACTATCCAGGGCTCTTTGATCTCTGCTTCATTGAAAAAGTCCATTCTTGTAATCCGAACATTGTTTTTATTGTCAACTTCTAGGTAAAGCCCTTGGGAAAAGTAACTTTTGTTTCTTGGAGAACCGCCATCTAATTCAATCGGTACAATACCATCAACTTCACTCTCTAACGATGCATAATATACTGAAGCAGTATTTAGAGAGGTAAAATCTCTTTGGAAGATTGTTCTTTCATCATTTAATGGAGAGTGGAGATGGCCACCAAAAGTTATTACTTGAGGATAATCTTTCAAAACATCATTGAGGTTTTTGGAGTACCAATAAGTCCCTTCTTTGCTACCGTAGACAGTGTCATAAACCAAAGGATGGGTGGCAACAAATATAGGCTTATTAGGACTATCTTTTATAGCTTCATCAAGTTTTGTTTTGAGCCAATTAAGATCTTCGTTAGCATGTTCACAACCACCATTGTATTTTTTTGTGTTTAAAGCTATAAAGTGATAGCCATTGATAACAATATGGTGGTTACCATTTCTTATTTTATCTTCTGTAGCACCTTCGTATACATAATCTCCTAGCTCTTTTTTAAATATCTCACCATTAAATGGAAGAGCGTCAAAGTTTGTATCGTGGTTACCTAAAGCAAAAACAAACTTAGTTCCTTTTTCTTTGACAGAAAACTTGTCTAAAGAGGCCTTTACAGCTTTCATCTCTGCAGGTGAACCACTGTCTGTAAGATCTCCTGCTACTAAAATAGCGTCAAGATTATTCTCTCCTGCTTTTTGGTACAGTTGTTTTAGAGCTTCTTCAAATTTATTAGCTCCACTAGTGAAGTGGGTATCAGAGATAGCTGCAAATCTAAGAACAATATTTTCTTCATCAAATTCAGGCACCAATTCTAAAGCATGAAGAGGTAGAGACATAAGAACCAATAGTAAAGCAAGATAAATTGCAAGGTTTTTTCTCCTAAATCCAACTGCCACACAATCACTCCCTTAGCAAAATTAGTTAAAAATCTTAAGGCTTAAGGTTGATAACCCCAGAAACCGTTTTCACCATCATTAGAAAGGGAAGCATAAAAAGCAAAATTTGATTTGGTTTTAAGGTTTTGTATTATTTGCTCGTAGCCTTGTTGATATGTATAAATAATTAATTTTTTGCAAAGGTTGTAGCGATAAGACAATATTTAGCGTAGTTAAAAGAGTTAGCAGGGTGTATTGCTAAAAGTAGAGATTTTCCTAATGTGGTTTTCAATCATATAATTCCCTAAGCTCTGGTAATTTCCTTTGAGAAAAAAGTTCTACCGACAGATTTTGTAGTTATAGAAGAGATCTAGTCGTAGGAATCGTAGAGAAGAGAAAAGACAATTACTGATCTAAACAGATCTAATAAGTTGTTTTTTTATAGAAAAGACCCCTCTATAAGGAGGGGCAGAAAAGCTTAAAGATAAAAAAGTCTTATTTGCTTTAGATTGTTTTGACAGCATAATCGAACATAATTCAAAGAAAAGATTCTTGGCAGCTAGGGTTCTCATTCGCTTTACTATATTTTTGTATCAATAATATAAGCACATCTTGCCAAACATCTAAGAAAGTCTTACAAAAAGAGTCGGAGGTTTTTGTGCACTATCTAAATATCCGCAAACATTTGTGCCAGAGATTTTGTTCATTTTCTTGTACTACGTGCTTTTCAATGTCTCTAAATTTTTATACTCAGGATATTTCTTAAACTCCATCACATGTTTGCCTCTTGAAGAAGCCCTAAAATCTCTTCTTCAAGCTTGCGAATATCAGTTTCAATTTCTAAAAGAGGCCTAGGTGCCTCATATTGATAGAAATAACGGTTAAAGTTTATCTCATACCCCACCTTACCAACTTGCCTATCTTTTTCATCGAGAATATCTTCATTGATCCAGGCATCAGGTAGGTGAGGTTTTACCTCTCTAGCAAAATACTTATAGACATTTTCTGTCAAAGGAACTTTTTCTGTATCTCTTAGATCTGAATCTGGTTCAAAGTTACCGTTAGAATCAAGGATTGGTGGTGCATCATCATCTTTTTGCGATAAAGCATCTAAGATGCCTCTACGAACAGGAGCTCTTACCGATAGATTCGCAGTAGTTAAAGTTTTTTTAACAAGCTTTGCAAATTTTGTTCTGTCTGTGTATTTTTTGTGAGACATTGTACTTAAAGCTTTGAAGATTTGCTTTTGTAGCTTTTTTCCCTCTGATTCTTCATGGAATTTGACTTGAGGATCTTTTTTTCTGCTTTTTGCCAAATTTATAAAAGCGGTTTGCTCTTTGAGTTGTTCAATTCTTTCAGGTGTAGCTTGGAAGTTTAGACGAAGTGGTCTTTCTATAGTGATCTTTCTATAACCAAAATTATTGTTATTAAAGATCTTGCAATATTCACCTTCACTAAAGGAACTATAGATAGATAAAATCTGCTCTATGTGCTTTTGACTAATCTCTCTTCTTTTATCACCTAAACTTTTTCGCATAGGTACCCAGAAGTCTACAGCATTTATTAACTGTATCTTACCTTGGCGTCTTTTTTCTTTTCTGTTTGTCACAATCCAGATATAAGTGGCAATACCTGTGTTGTAAAAGAGTTGTTCAGGTAGGGCAATTATTGCTTCAAGCCAATCGTTTTCTATGATCCAGCGACGGATTTCACTTTCCCCACTGCCAGCATCTCCAGTAAATAGTGGTGAGCCATTCATAATAATGGCAATACGACTTCCTCCCTCTGAAATAGGCTTCATTTTAGAGATCATGTGTTGCAAAAAAAGCAGTTGCCCATCATTTATTCTTGGATAACCTGCACCAAATCTACCGGCATAACCACGTTTGTGTTCTTCTTTTACAAACCTTTCGTCAGCTCGCCAGTTTTTGCCATAAGGGGGGTTAGTAACCATATAATCAAAGGTCATATTTTTTAGCTGATCATTAGATAATGTACTACCGAGGTAGATATTTTCAGCTTCTTTGCCTTCAGCACTTTTCATATAAAGATCAGATTTACACACAGCAAAAGTCTCTGGGTTTACCTCTTGACCAAAAAGTTGAATAGAGGCAGTAGCGTTTATCTCCCTAAGTAAATTTTGGAAAGTAGTTAACATACCACCTGTTCCACAACAGGGATCATAGATTGTCCGAATAACATAATCTTTAGACAGTCCATCTTTATCAGGTTCAATTAATAGAGATGACATAAGTCTAACAACTTCTTTAGGGGTAAAGTGTTCTCCAGGATTTTCGTTTAAGGCTTCATTAAATTTTCTAATTAAGTTCTCAAAGATATAACCCATTTCAATATTGCTTACTGTATCAGGATGTAGATCTATTGTGTTAAATTTCTCCATTACCAGACATAAAAGTCCAGCCTCATCTAGCCTATCGATGGTGTTATTAAAATCATATTTATCTAACACATCGCGCATATTAGGGCTAAAACCACTTATATAGGCTTTTAGGTTAGGGGAAAGATTTTTAGGATCATCTAAAAGTGTTCTAAATGTATAGGGAGAGATGTTGTAAAACGAAAAACCAGATGCTTTACAAAGAGCAGGATCGAGGCTTTGGACTTTATCTTGTAGTTTATGGTAGGTTTCTAAAACTTTTTCTTTAGTTGGCTCTAAAACAGAGTCAATGCGCCTTAAAACAGTAAAAGGTAAGATGACATCTTGATATTTACTTCTTTTGAAATGATCTCTTAGTAGCTCAGAAGTATTCCAAATAAATTGACTTTTATCGTTTAAGGTAGTCATTTTTTTCCTCCTAATGTTTGGCAATAGTTTGTCAAGAAAAAGAGAAAATCCTTAGTTTTAGGGGATGGTTATGTTTTTGCTATCAGCCGCTAAGCAATGTTTAGTTTTTCGGTGTTAG
>DUTE01000218.1 GCA_012842235.1 Bacillota bacterium | reverse complement strand
GTCAGAAGACTACCATGCCTCAGCTCATTATCAATGGCTCACTCACTGCTGTATGAGCTGAGGCATGGTAGTCTTCTGACCTAATGGGCATAGGCACTTTCTAGACCTTTCTTTGAAACGTTTTAAAATTAGTTAACTGAAAAAACATCTGCAACTATTAGTGAGGTTTACTGACGTCACTTCTTGTTACACCTTTTTCTGAAACTTTATCGAATAGATACGGTTTGTTAGTAGAGAAAGAAAATACTACGCTTTACCCGAACTACCGTTATTAGAAGAATCCCTCATTTGTTAACTTTAGTGATTCGTTGATTTATCTATACGTTGGTTGGCATCGGAAAATGGAGGTAAGTATGTTGCTTTATGAATCCAATGTAAATGTTCTTGTCTGCAACCTACTTGCTGTTAAGGGTTATCATATTGTCCAGCAGCTATCTACTACAGAACAGGGAGAAAATATTATCGCTATCCGTAGGGAAGATAATATGAGGTTAAGCATTGAAGCAAAGGGACAGATAAGTTCAAAGAAAAGGAAGCAATAATTATGCAACGCTTTTTACAAGGTCTCAAGTAAGTGTTCATGTTGCCAAAGAGGTTTATACTACTTTGAAGCAGTGTCAGCTGGAAATCCTAAACAGAGAGCAGGAATAGCAATACCTGATGATAAGAATCATCGAGATTATGTTGAAAAGGGTACTACCAGCTCTAAACGAAATGAACATAGCAGTTTTCTTTGTTTCCACCAATGGTTCCATTGAGCGTATCTCTAATTGGGAGATTTAGGAGAGTTAATTGAAAGTAGAGTGTTAAATTGGGAAAAAAGTTCTGTGATAAGCTTTGAAGAGAATTCTGCAAGCTAGATTATTTTTTATTGCATGTAATGTATTGTCAACAAAGTAAAACCCTAGTAGAGGCTAACACTTCTACTAGGGTCTTTTATGCCTATAAATAACATTGTACCCAAAGCTATAGTGTATGGTTTCGATCTTGCTTAAAGAGGAGAGCTAACGAGGAAAGTGGGTTTTTGGAATTGGTTTTATATATTTCAAAAAATCTGTGGTTACTCTCTGTTGGGAAGGTTAGTATTTCGTTTTTTGGCCATAAAAAGGTCTTAGCTCAATTATAATGCTGTTATCGGAAAGAAACAAATTATCTGATTTTTACCCTAAGAGGTTAGATAGGGCTTAAAATTTGTTGCTTATTTATTGAGAACTCCATCATCAGTAACGATTCTTGCAAGGATTTGCCCAAGTTCATCATTTCTAAGTTTACTAGGGAAAAGCTCAGACTGCTGGCCAATTGCATAGAGAGCTACGTTTTGGGCTGAATGGCCAGTAGTAGTAAACTTAGCACCACCTGTATATTTAGTTATCGCCTGGCCAATCTTAGTGCGGCGGCTCGCTCCTGGGCTTAATATTGATATAGCTTGTAAATCCTCTTCTGAAACATTTTTTATGCCACTTCTTCTGAAAACTTCTTTAACCCACTCTTTTGAAGGAGAACTACCGATAGTGTTATCTATGTCAAGTGGTAGTTGTGTAACGTCTTCAAATTTTCCTAGCATTTCAGGTAAAGTCGCAGGATCAGCAGACATACCACCAGTTTCATGATCTGCTGTGACAACAATTAGAGTGTCAGGGTTAGTCTCTAAAAACTTGATGGCTTCTTTTACAGCATTATTTAGTGTTAATACATTATGGACTACACCAACAACATCGTTGTAGTGACCACCCCGATCTACATAACTTGCTTCCACCATAAGAAAGAAACCTTCTTCATTATGAGATAAGATCTTTAGAGCCTGTTTTGTCATATCTGCTAAGGTCGGTTGAATATTGGTTGTTGCTTCTTTGGCAAAAACATCATCAAGACTAGAAAAGAAACCAGCTACTTTGTGAGAAGATGTCTTTTCAAGGTCTGATAAGTTATAGGCAATCGAGTAACCTGTATCAGTTAACTCTTTTAACAGATCTCTATCATCCCATCCGTTTTTTCTACGGGTAGAAGCAGTAAATGCATCGACTCCCATACCCATAAAAACATCAGGCTGTAAATCAAGATAAGCAAGGGAAATCTCTTTAGTATTGCTTCTTGAAGATGTGTGGGCAACAAAACCTGCTGGTGTCGCATCAGTGACATAGTCATCTGTTACAATACCAACCGCTTTGCCTTTTTCTTTTGCTTTTTCCGATAGATTTTTCTGAACTCTGCTATTTGCATCAAGTCCAATAACACTATTATTGGTTCTAACTCCGGTAGCTAAAGCGGTAGCTGCAGCAGCTGAATCAGTTATAGATCCACTAGCATTAGCTGTATTGACAAAAGATTGTTGGGAAAAGCTCAAAAAACAGAGTTGTTCATTATAAAGTTTTTCGGAGATATAGTTTGCAACACTTATTTGATGAGTCCCCATACCATCACCTATAAAAAGGATGACATTTGTAGCTAAAACACTAAGACTTAAAACTAAAATAAGCAGTAGAGAGATAAAGAAATTTTTTTTCATTATTTAATTCCCCCTAAACACTAATCTGGTTATTTCTTCAGGTTCCAAAAGATATATCCTGCTTTGTTAATGCTATTTTTTCATAGAAGAACATTAAGAGTTGTTGGCACACAAATGTTTCTTCATAAGGACCAATAATACCTTAGAAAACGTAGACTATTTAATAGTGCAGAGTTTAAATACTAAAAGCAACCCCTTGACTAAGGTTTCTACTCAGTTAAGGGAAAATTAGCTTTAACAGTACATTAAAGTGTCAGTGCCTTATCAG
>DUTE01000217.1 GCA_012842235.1 Bacillota bacterium | reverse complement strand
GCCTTTCAATCACTTCAAAGACATGGGGCAATTATTCTTGTTAATGATTTAAAAGAGGCAGCTTTAATTGCTAACGAAATTGCACCTGAGCACCTTGAAGTTCAGCTAGAAGATGCAGACAGTATTTTACCATATCTAACCAATGCAGGAGCAATATTTATTGGCGAATATGCTTCAGAACCACTTGGTGATTATATCTTAGGACCCAACCATGTTCTACCAACATCAGGTAGTGCAAGGTTTTCTTCACCTTTATCTGTTAATACGTTTCTAAAAAGCACAAGCCTAATTAAAGTTAGCCAAAAAGGTTATAAAAAAGTAGGTAAAGAGGCAGCAACTCTTGCTGCAATAGAAGGCCTAGATGCTCATAAAGAGGCGGTTTTAAGGAGGAAAAAGCTGTGAGAAAAGCTGCTCTAAAGCGAGAAAGCCTTGAAAGTAATGTCTATGTATCCTTAAATTTAGATGGGAAAGGACAACATAAGATTCAAACTGGGGTAGGTTTTTTCGACCATATGCTAGAACTATTTGCTTTTCATTCGCAAATTGATCTTGAAGTTGAGGCTAAAGGCGATCTCCGAGTGGACGATCACCATACTATAGAGGATGTAGGTATTGTCTTAGGGCAGGCCTTAAAACAGGCCTTAGGCGATAGACTAGGTATCAATCGTTATGGCTTTTTTCTTTTACCGATGGATGAGACCCTAGCAAGAGCTGTTGTCGATATATCGGGTCGGCCTACACTAGTTTTTAAGGCAGAGTTTACACAAGAAAAAGCTGGTGATATGTCGACAGAGATGGTAAGAGAATTCTTTTATGCTCTTTCTATTTGGGCTAGATTAACACTACATCTAGAGATTCTCTATGGAAAGAACAATCACCATATGATTGAAGCTCTATTTAAGTGTTTCGGTCAAGCTTTGCGTTTAGCAATTAAAAAAGATGGAGACTTAATCCCATCAACAAAAGGTTTACTTGATTAATAATTAGTTAAAGGCGGTGTAGGTGCAAAGTGCTACTTATTCCTGCAATAGATTTACGCAAAGGAAAAACGGTACGCCTTCTCAAGGGAGATTATAAGCAAGAGACAGATTACGGCCACAATCCCCTAGAACTTGCTAAAGAGTTTGAGAGAAAAGGTGCCAAAAGAGTTCATGTTGTAGATCTTGATGGAGCAAAGGGTGATGGTTCTAACAGAAGCACAATTCTAAAGCTTGCAAAAGAGATTAGTATCAAAGTTGATACAGGCGGGGGAATCCGCACTATGAGAGATGTCGAGGAGCTTTTAGAAGGCGGTATCGCTCAGGTGGTTTTAGGAACAGCAGCAATTGAGAATCCAAAGCTTGTTGCTGAAGCTCTTCAAAAATATCCTAATCAAATAACTGTTGGCGTCGACGCTCTAGATGGGATTGTGAAAGTACGCGGTTGGCTAGAAGGATCAGGTAAAGATTCTCTGACTTTGATTAAAGAGATGATAGATTTAGGGGTTAAAGAAGTGATTTATACAGATATTGCCAGAGACGGTACTCTTTTGGGTCCAAACTACAAAGCATATGCAAAAATATCTACTTTGCCAATTAATGTAATTGCTTCAGGGGGTGTCTCTAGTTTAGAAGATCTTAAGAGACTAAAAGAACTTCCCCTCTACGGAGTAATTGTGGGTAAAGCATTATATGAATCTACATTTACATTAGAGGAAGCCTTGGAGGTCTTAGAATGACTGTCAAAAAAATAATTCCTTGTCTAGATTTTAAAAATAATCAGGTAGTTAAAGGTGAACAATTTACGAACCTAAAAGCAGTAGGAGATCCTTTAGAGCTAGCAAAGCGCTATGACAAAGAAGGTGCAGATGAACTTGTTTTGCTCGACATTTCAGCTTCAGCAACAAACGAAGGAAGAGAAACTTTTTTCAGTTACGTGAAAAGGATAACTAAAGCTATAACTATTCCTTTAACTGTAGGTGGAGGGATTAAAAGTATAGAGGATATAGAGAGAGCTTTAGATAACGGAGCCTCTAAGGTTTCACTTAACAGTGGTGCTTTAAAAAAACCAGTTTTAATAGATGAGGCTGTAGCTAAATTTGGTAGTGACAAGATTGTTGTGGCTATAGATGCTATTCAACAAGAAAATAGCTGGCTAGTAGTAACAAATGGTGGTACAAAAACTACAAATCTTGACGTAATTAGCTGGGCAAAAGAAGTTGAAAAACGTGGTGCAGGTTCACTATTAGTTACCAGTAAAGACTTTGATGGCCAAAAAAGCGGTTATGACCTTAAATTAATCTCTGCTCTTAAAGAAAAAATCACAATACCTTTGATTGCTTCTGGTGGAGCTGGTAGTTTGGAGGATTTAAAAGACGGTGTAAAAGCTGGTGCAGACGCGGTCTTGGCTGCATCTATATTTCACTATTCAGAAG
>DUTE01000216.1 GCA_012842235.1 Bacillota bacterium | reverse complement strand
GTAATAGATGGAATGTAATAGATAAGTGTAAATAGTTTACGATATCTAACCTCATTAATAAGCCAGGCCAAAATCAGTGACAATACATAACCTAACGGACCAGTAACAATTGAGAAGTAAAAAGTGTTTTTTACAGCTAGGTAGAATAATTGGTCATCTGTAAATAGTCGAATGTAGTTTTCAAACCCAACCCACACAGGTGGCTGAATCATGTTGTAATACGTCAAACTCAAGAACATAGCCCAAATGACTGGGATGACGGTAAATACAATAAAGATAAGCATGTACGGAGCAATAAACAAATAAGACCAGCGGTACTCTTTCATTCTCTCCCATGTACTAGGGGTCTTCCCCTGAGAAGCTTGTACCTCCGGTGTGGCATTCGGGGTTACTGATGTGGTTGCCATTAAAAACTTCACTCCTTCGCAAATTGTCTCCCCTTGAACGGAGTAAACTTTTATGTCAAAGGCACCTTATCAAGAACTCGCCACATTCTCGATAATGAAACCTTCAAAACCTGAGACCGTTTTTTCACCCACCCTCGTGAAATCGTATCTCAGAAATTCGTACTCTTTGCACTCATTTAGCTAGTATCCTGACTCCTTCCCCCCAAAGTCAGTTAATCGTAAACCTACCCAAACACCGAAACTCTAGAAACGATATAGATGATACATAAGCAGAAATATCTCTTCCCATGCATCCCCTCCTACAATATTGAGTTTCCGAAATAGGTCCTAACCTAGATGTGCACAAAGAGAAAACTTAACTTAACTAGTAATATCGAATTAAGTATACAAATTAAGCAATTGTCTTAAGCATTTGTCTACCTAAGGAAACTTCTGCATTTCAACTTTAAATCCTGCTAATCTTCGTCTGGTATTTAATTTAACTGTGTCAACTGTATCTAGTATATCATTTTCGACAAAATATCAGAAATCCTTCTTTACAGGTTTAAAACTAACAAACATGTTAATATCACGGAAAGATGCTAACTACTACAAACAATCTTTTCTCTCAAAGCCGTGGTATTTCCTTCTTATACGGGGGATTTTCTGCATCAGATAGATCAAAAAACCTTCTAATAAAATGAAGATTATTCTTACAGACACTTATTTTTGTAGGATTTAGCTGGATATTTCCATATTTCTCTTGAACATGGGTGTTTGTGATCTCTTTGACAGCTTCTGTTAATTCTGGCCATCTTTCACCGGCTTTTTTTCCATATTCAAAAGGAGTCATGGAAGCATAAAACTGAAGACCTCGGTGGTGAAAAGTTTTTACCATTTGCCGATAAAAGCCATCCTGTTCCGGTATAAACCGCACTCGTCTTTGCTTTATAGAAGACCATGTATTATCGATTCTTTCTTGCGAAAGTAGCACATGATCTTTCCCTTTATTTAGCTTTTTGAAACTAAAAAGCTGTTTTAGCCAAAAAAATACATTAGTAAAAAAAAGAGGCAAGCCTTCAAGCCGGGTATATTCGTTTCTCACAAGTTGATATATTAACCAACCTAACAAACCAGCTATAATAAGACCTGGTACAAACACTAAAACAATAAGTTGAAAAAGCATAAAAACTATAAAAATCCAGCCAGTTACAGAAGGATTTCCTTCAACAAAAAACTCATCCACTGTCTTTTCGTCCTCTATTGGGGGAAGGTTTTTTTGAGTTTCTGCACCATTTTGTGTTTGTCTTGTATGAATTCTTCCTAAAAGATAGACAATACCCCGGGAAATCTTTTCTTCTTCTATTGTAAAAATGTTTCTAGGAATTACCAGAGAAAGCCCAATTATTAAGATAAGAAATATAACTAGAGACTTTGTCCAAATGGGTAGATATTTCTTTGAGATCTCTAATCCCATACCTGCTAAATTTATCGACAAACCCCAAAACTGGATTGTAGCAATATAGAAGAAAAGAAATACCCAATACGTTAATAAATAGTAAAAACCTGTTCTAAGATACCACGATAAAAGATGTTCTGCAAACCCTAAAAACAATACTCTTCTCGTAGCAAACACCAAAGAAGGCGGAGAAAAGGCTCTAGACTGCATTTTTTGGGAATTATTTTCGTTGAAATTCCAATAGGCTCTAACTGATGAAAGTCTTTCTCCATGACTAAGACCCCAAAAAACCGAAAAAAGGACGACTAAACCTACATTTACATATCCTTTTAAATAAATTATATTTCTAAACGTTAGGAGTAAGTCCTTTTGTTTAATTAATATTACATTAATTGCCAAATAGACTACCAACGCGAAAATTACATTAACTAACAGTGGTGCTTCTGCTTGTTTTCTAGCTTGAGCAATAATATCTGCACAAAAAGTGCAAATTAGAAGAATAAACCAAAATAACCAATCCTGCCACCAAAAGTCTTTAATTAGGAGCAAAAACTGTCCCAACAAAACTATTGATAAAAATGGTAAGAGTATTTTTGTTATTTTGACATCAGAGTAATTGGAACTCAATAACTCCTACCTCCTCATTTTCCACAGCATAAAACACCTTAATCTTAAGGCTATTGCCTTTTTGCTTATACATTTCTTTTTCTTTTTGCATTAACCTTTTTGTAAGAACTACCCAAATTTCTCTTCCCTTTTTCTTTTCTATCACAATTCTTCTCCAAAGTTCATTATCTACTGCAGGTGTAATAAATATTAATGCTGTCCCAAGCGATAATTCGCTTTGGATGCGATCTAACAACTTATATAAAGGATATGAATGGCCTACATGAAGCAGAGCTAATGAGTTTAAGATTCTAATAAATTGATTCTTATCATCATTAATAGATGTACCTAATACAGGTAAGCTACGATCTTCTAAATACAACTTGTTCCGCCCATTTGAATAAAGTGCAACTTCGCCGTTCCTATCTAATAACCACTTTGAAAGACTTGCTGCTATTTCTATTGCTTTTTCGAAATCGTCTTGCGAGATATAATCGTTAAGATTTCCGTTTAGTAAGATAGCACAAGCTAAAGACTTTCTGTATTCGATCTGCCTAGTTTTTAGAGATTGTGTTCTAGCTGTTGCTTTCCAATCAATGTGTTTTAGCGGATCACCTTTTTGATAGTCCCTGCTACCTATAACGACTAAAGGATCTGTGACAAAGCTCATGTTTGCTTTAGTTAGTGCATTTAAACCCATAAAACCGATGTCGGTAAAAACAATTTTTTTATAGCGAGGAAAGACAATCACTTCTTCTTGGGATATACACTCTTTTCTATAATGAAACAGACCCAAAATATCCCCAGACATTATTTTTAATGGACTAAAATGATAAAGGCCTCTCTCACAAGCTCTAACCGAAAATGATAAAACCTGCTTTTTCATACCACCTAGCGAAAAAACCTCTTTTATCTCTTTTCCCGATAGACCTAAAGGTAATCTGTCTTCTATGTATATCCATAAAGCAGGTAGGCGCCCTATATTTTTTACCTCTAAACAAATTGGAATAGTCTCACCAATAAAGTAACCTTTATCGGGAATTTTTCTGTTAATAGTGATACGAAATAAGGCAATTTGTGCCCACAATTGTGCAAATAAAATAGTAAAAAAAAGCGCATATAAATATATGTATAGAGGCCCACCACCAAAAAAGATAATTATAACAGCACTAAGTAAAATATATTTTACCCAGCTTCTCATGATGATGCCTCCCAAATTCATATTCTTACCCTATAACTAATACCCATTTTATATACTTATTAAAAAAGAGGAGCGAAATTATGCTCCTCTTTTATTCTATATACTCCTAGCTCTATTTAGGCATTAGTTGTCTTTG
>DUTE01000215.1 GCA_012842235.1 Bacillota bacterium | reverse complement strand
TTGTGTGCTTCAGTTATAATGAATTCTAAAGGATCAAAACCTCTAAATTCAGGTCTTTGGGATATAGGCCCATTGGGGTAAAGAAGCATTCCTTCCCATAAAGTCTCAACAAAGATTAGATTAATTCCAAGTTCAGCTAGTCTGTCTAAAGAATCGGTGATAGCGGATTTGCTTGTAGGTGGTCTAAACCACATAGCCCGAGTTTCTTGAGTTCTTGAGGGCAAGGAATAGAGATAACAGTCTTTAAATAGAGAAAGTGATCTATCAAAGTTGTCAAACGCTTGTCCTAGTTCCATCAGATCAAGTTCTTCTTTTAATTTAGCTGCTTCATTATATAAATGAATTTTATCAGGTGGTAGCTTATCTACAGAAACTAATTTTTGAGCTTCTTCAAGCATGGTTTTATCAAGTAAAAATTCTTTGAGAGTTTGGCAAAAAAGTTGTTTAAGACAGTTGTTTTTTGCTAAAGACTCATCGAGAGAACTTATCCCCCAAACCAAAGCTTTGTCATTCATAGATATAGCTACACTTTTATTATCAAAAACAGCCAATTCATTGCCTTTTCTTTGGTTGAGTCCGTAGGCAAGTGGTAGTTCAAGAGAATCTTTTTCCAGTGGCAATCTTAGATTGTAATAGACTTGAATATCGGTAATACCTAAAGTATAGGCTATACTATCTTCATCTAAAGTCCCATTAATAAGATCATTGGCTAAAACCCCAGCAAAGACCACTGCTTTTTTTCCACTACGTATATATCTTTTTAAATTTTTGACCAGGATTTTATCGAGTTTAGGTGTTTCATGTATAATAAGAACATCTAAAAAATCAAGTATTTCTGGCTCTAGATCTAATAAAGAAAGAGGTAAAAAGGACACACCTGTATCTCTAAGACAATCGGCGATAATAAAATCATTATCGCCAACTAGGCCAATCTTCGGTTTGGCTAGCACTGATATGGAGATAAGAAAAAGAAGAAAAAATAGATAGCTTTTTTTCACAACGTTCAACCTCCTAAAAGGAAATCATTATAATGAGGTACACTTTCTTTGTCAGACGAAGTCTATGCGTAAAGCCTTTTAATGTAAGTAGTTTGGTAGCACTGGAAAAGTTATCTTGAAGGTAGCTTGACTAAGAATAATGAATCTAATAGAAGTTACAAAAACAGTTGAATTTTATTCATCTTAAAAGGAGAGAAGGTGATCTACTCAATGCGAATTAAAAAACACCTCTTTACAGGGTTTTTAATACTATTAGTTTTTCTCATGCTTGCTGGAGTTATTGGGACAATATTTCTTGCCAAAGAAGCCTATTCTCAAGATTTAGAGTTTCATTTTAAAAAGCGAAGCACAATTTTTGATCGAAACGGAGAGGTCATAAGTTACATCTACCAGGAAAATAGAGAATATGTACCAATAGACAAGATTCCCCCAAACTTACAAAAGGCCATTGTAGCTATAGAAGACCGAGCTTTTTGGCAGCACAAAGGTGTAAATTATAAAAGCCTTATGAGAGCTATAATCGTGGATATTAAAGAAAGAAAATTTGTTCAAGGTGGAAGCACAATAACTCAACAATTAGTTAAAAATATGTTTCTTACCCATGATAAGACTCTTATTAGAAAGGCCAAAGAAGCAATTTTGGCAATGATGGTAGAGGCAAGATATACTAAAGAAGAGATTTTAGAATACTATCTTAATTTAATCTACCTTGGACCTAAGATATATGGTGTTGGTACTGCTAGTGAATATTATTTTGGCAAACCTGTAGATAAACTCAATCTTGCAGAATCAGCACTTTTGGCAGGTATAGTTAATGGCCCTGGGTACTACTCTCCTTTTATTAACTTAGAAAATGCTTACAAGCGAAGACAGATTGTTTTGGATGCAATGGTTGACGAGAACTTTATCAGTGAAGAAGAGGCAAAAAAAGCAGCACAAGAAGAGATTGTTTTACCTAAGCATTCTCCAAGGACTGCCCCTAGCTATTTTGTCTCTGAGACCTTAAAAGAGCTATCTGCACTAGGGTATGATCTTGAAAAGCTCCAGACGAAAGGCTACAAGGTCTACACTACTTTAGATCTTCAAGCTCAGCAAATTGCTGAAAAAAACATTAAGTCTGTTCCTGAAGGATTTGTTGATAACAACGGCTTAACACAACCTCAAGCAGCACTTGTTACTTTAGATGTTGAAAATGGCGGTATTTTAGCACTAGTTGGTGGCAGAGGAGAAGATCATTTTAACCGGGCAACAATGGCCCGTAGACAACCTGGTTCTACCTTAAAACCAATAATCTATTTGGCAGCACTACAGAAAGGACATACAGCAGCTACTTTAGTTCCAGATGCCCCATTGAGCTTTAGTGATGGTTGGCAGCCGGCAAATTATGATAATAAGTATTTAGGCGATATTGCTATGGGCTATGCCTTAGAGCGCTCACGCAACATGGCAGCTGTAAGAGTTTTAGCAGATGTAGGTGTAGACAAGGTAATAAGTTTAGCCAATCAATTAGGCATTCACTCAATTACTCGAGAAAAAGATAGAAATCTTGCTTTAGCATTAGGTGGAACCACAGAAGGGGTAACTCCAATAGAGATGGCTGCAGCCTATGCAACTTTTGCAAGAGGTGGAGATTATATTAAACCCTATTGTGTAACCGAGGTTAAGGATGATCGAGGACAGACATATTACCGAGTAAAAATAGTCCCTCAAAAGATCATTGATGAAGATCAAGCATTCATGATCACCGATATGCTAAGAAATGTAGTGGAATACGGGACAGGA
The DNA here is from genome assembly GCA_012842235.1 of Bacillota bacterium. GTDB lineage: Bacteria > Bacillota > DTU065 > DTU065 > DTU065 > DUTE01. The sequence goes on along the minus strand of DUTE01000215.1, from coordinate 11,067 downwards.
AAAGCAGCAAGAATCGGCCGGCCTGCAGCAGGAAAGACAGGGATTGCCGATAATTACACCAATGCTTGGTTTGTCGGTTTTACACCAGAGATAGCCTCAGCTGTATGGATAGGAAACGACAGACAGTCTGAGCCGATGCACTTTGGTAATACAATCATTGGTAGTTCCATGGCAGCTAGTGTGTTTAAGGGCTTTGCTCAGGAATATTTAAAAAGCTATCCTGTTAAAGATTTTGCCATGCCCGAAAATGTCCAAAGGGTAAGTATTGATGTTTATACTGGAAAACAAAGCAGTAGTGATCAAGTTTTAATTCGCTATTATGCCTTCCAAAAAGATAATCTACCAGCCAAAGATAAAGTAGGCTTTATTAACGAAGTTACTGATAAGCTCAAACAATTCTGGCAACGTTTCTTTGGCAACAACTAAAAGCATAACAAATGTAAAAAAAGGCTTCCGGGAATTCCGGAAGCCTTAGCCTTGTCTGGGAGGAGAATAACACAAAAACTGTTATTCTGTCTTATTTTACAAACTCAAGAAGAAGTAGTGTAGGTGCACTAAGGAATGTGCTACCTACGAGAGGACTCCAGGTTAGCCACTCTTCGTCGCCAGCACCACTCAAAGCACCATAGTGACGTGAGAAGTTAGCTGCCCACTCATCACCATAATCTGGCCAGTCGCCTAAAGTTGCAAAATCGATGGCAATTTCTACTACCCAATAATCTTTGTAAATTTCAGCGACAGCTTCCCAACCATCAAGGGTAACTGAACGGACACCATTTGGGTTACTTACAAATTGTTTGTAAGCTGAGGCAGGGAAATTAGTATCGAGGAAAATTTCTACGTCATCGTCTTGAGTCCAAGTTGAACCACCATCGCTTGTAACATTAGCGATAACTGTGGCTTCGTCTTGATAGTTTTTATAAGCAATGTAAAGGAAATCATCGTCCCAGCAAACATAGACTTCTGAAATATCTTTTGTTGTTGCCGGTCTACCGTTTAGATGATACTCTAGTTTGATCTTACCACCTTTTTGTTCGGCAATTTGCCAGGCTTCGTCATCGAGCTTACCATCGAGAATAGGAGCCTTTTTAACGTAAGGAGCACTTACAACATCAGAAGCTACAGCTAAACCAGCAATAGCTAGAACAAAAACAGTGATTAACAAAATTGTACGCCAGTTCTTTTTCATTATAGAAAACCCCCTTAATACTGATTTTTTTTCAGTAACAGATTTCTGTTTGGTCAAAACAGAGCCTATCTCTCTCCTCCCCAAGTAGAGATAGTCTGTCTCATCTAATTAAAATACTTCGCAATGAAAAGGCAGAATCCTTCAAGAAAAGGGAACATAACTATAATTTAACGTTCCCAAAAGATGTAAACTGAATTGATAACGATTTCATAGAATTAACAACTGTAAAAAGATAGATTATTTGTTAAAAGGAATTAAATATATTAAACTAGAATTAGAGAAATCTGGTTAAATTGGTATAGATGTTTACTTAAGGAGGTGCTTTCAGTTAGAGATGTCATCTGATAGCACAGTGAAAAAAATTGGTGTATTAACTGGTGGCGGTGACTCTTCGGGAATAAATGCAGTACTTCATGGAATCTGTCTTGAAGCAAGAAAATTGGGCATTGAGGTAGTTGGTTTTAGGGAAGGTTGGCGAGGTTTAATTGAAGGTAGTTGTACCCCGCTTTCTTTTGATATGACAATAAAAGAGGTAGATCGTTCGGGTACTATTCTAAAAACTTCAAGGACAAATCCTTATAGAATAGCCTCAGCGCAAGGAAAGATTGCAAAAACAATAAAAGAATTAAAGTTAGATGGCCTTATAGCTATTGGTGGCAATGATACTCTTACTGTTGCAAGTAATCTTTATGATGACTTAAAAATTCCTGTGGTAGGGATTCCTCAAACTATTGATAATGATGTTCCTGGTACTGAGTATTGTGTTGGTTTTGATACAGCTGTACACAATGTTGTTGAAGCAATTAGAAATGTGCGGGCTACTTGTGATTCTCATCAGGAAGATATAGTTGTTGAGGTGATGGGCAGACAAAGTGGTTGGATTGCAGCTGTAGCAGGGCTTACTGCAGGGGCAGAGTTTATTCTCTTGCCTGAGCTTTCCTTTGATTCGCAAAAATTAGTAGATGCTTTAAAAGAACGTCATGCAAATGGTTTTTATAGTAATGTTATAGTTGTAGCCGAAGGTGTAAAAGGTATTGATCATACAAAGATTGAGGCTGGTACCGATGCATTTGGCAATGTAATGCTTGCAGGCATAGGTCTTGGTCTAAGAGATTATCTTCAGGACAAGCTAAACAAAAAGACTAGAGCTATAGTTCTTAGTTATATCCAAAGAGGTGGAAGACCTACTTCTTATGAGGTTTTTACAGCTCTAGGTTTTGGACGAAGTGCTGTTAAAGCACTTTTTGAAGGTAAAACCGATCTTATGATTGCCTTTAGAGATGGAACTTTAAGACCTGTTTCTCTCAGTCTTGCTCAAGGTACAAGGAAAGTAGATGCAGAGCTTGTGGAGATGGTTAAGGAGTTAACTCTTTTATAAAACTTAAAGTTTGATTAAGTGATAAATCAAGCAGCTATTGTGCTGCTTGGTTTTTTTTGTTGACAAAAAAGGATAACCTGCATATAATTTAATTAAGTTAATTAACTAATATCAACTAAATATCCAGAGAGGATGAAGCGTAATGTATTGTAACCAGTGTTCCCAAACAGTAGGCGGTATAGCCTGCACAAAAGTGGGAGTTTGTGGTAAAGACGCCAATGTCCAGGGGCTACAAGAAAACCTAATTTATGCACTAAAGGGTATTTCCGCGTATGCTTATAATGCCAGAGAACTAGGTTATTCAGACACGGAAATCGATGCTTTTCTTGCTGAAGGGCTCTATTCCACGTTAACTAATGTAGATTTTTCTCTAGAGTCTCTATTTGAACTAAACCTTAAGGCTGGGTTTATCAATCTAAAGGCTATGGAGCTTTTGAAAAAAGCTCATGTAGAGACCTTTGGTCTAAATGAGCCACAGAAGGTTTTTACTGGTACTGTGAAAGGCCCTGGAATATTGGTTACAGGCCACGATTTTAAGGCTTTGTATGAACTTTTAGAGCAAATAAAAGGCACAAATATTAAAGTCTATACCCACTCAGAGATGCTACCTGCCCATGGCTATCCAGTACTTAAGAGCTATGAGAATCTTGTGGGTAACCTTGGCAAAGCTTGGTGGGATCAAAAACAGCTCTTTGAAGAATTCCCTGGTGTTATTTTAGGTACTTCTAACTGTGTACTTTTGCCTAAAGACTCATACAAAGACCGTTTCTATACGGTAGGTATCCCAGGTCTTCCTGGTGTTAAAAAAGTTGAAGGATACAACTTTAAACCTTTAATAGAACATGCCCTAAAGCTTCCTGAGCTAGAAGATACAGAAGGTAGTTATCTAACAACAGGTTTTAGTGATAGTAATGTTTTGCCGCTAGCAGACAAGATTCTTTCCCTTGTAAAAGAGGGCAAAATCGGTCATTTTCTTTTAGTGGGCGGTTGTGATGCCCCAGGAAAAAGCCGTAATTTCTATCGTGACCTTGTAGAAAAAGCACCAGAGAATACTTTAATACTCACTCTCGCCTGTGGAAAGTTCCGCTTCAACGATCTAGAATTAGGTGAGATCGATGGTATACCGAGAATGCTAGATTTAGGCCAATGTAATGATGCTATCTCGGCAATTAATATTGCTGTAGCATTAGCAGAAGCTTTGAATGTTACAGTAAACGATCTTCCCTTAACAATTGCTCTTTCTTGGATGGAACAAAAAGCGGTATCCATTCTTATGACTTTGCTTGCACTTGATATTAAAAACATTCGTTTAGGACCGGTGCTTCCTGCTTGGCTTACACCTGATCTTTTTAATATTCTCTCGGAAAGATATGGTCTAAGGGCTCTAAGCCTTGATGCAGATAAGGAATGGGCAGATATCCTTGGTCAAAGTAAATAATTGATCATTAACTTAGGGTGGTGTTTAGCCACCCTTTTTCTTGCCTTTTTTGGGTAGACTTTCCAAAGATCTTGTGAAAGTCTATAATAAAGGCAAAGCTTATATAGGGAAAGAGTTGAAATAGATGGATCATGCACTTGTGCTTGCCGGCGGGCTTGGCGAGAGACTTTGGCCTCTAAGCCGCAAACAAGCAAAAACAAAAGAGTCAGTAAATATTGCCTCTATGACTATGCTTGAGTTAACAGTAAAAAGATTGTCTCAGTGGGTAGATAAAAAAAGAATATGGATAGTCTCAAGCCGTGAGGTTCCTACATATGGTTGTAGGTTAATTAGAGAGCCAACAAGAAAAAACACTGCAGCTGCAGTAGCGTGGGGACTAAGTGTTATACATGGTTTAGATCCTAATGCTTTTGTAGGGATTTTCCCTGTCGATCATTTAATTAGTCCCTTTGAAACTGTTCTTTTGGCCATTAATGAAGCTAAAGAGACAAATAATCTTATTGCCCTTGGGATTGAAGCTAAAGAGCCTTCAAAGCAATATGGTTATATTTTGCCGCAAAAAAGTGATAAGAAGGTAAAAAAAGTGGAGAGGTTTTTAGAAAAGCCCCTAGATCCTCAAACTCTTCTTAACAAAGGGTATCTAATCAATAGTGGTATCTATATGGGACCAGCCCGTAAGATACTTGCTGAGATTGGTCTTTTTTTACCTAAACATTTTCAAGCTGCAAAAAGCCATGATCGTTCTTTATTTGCGAGACTTAGACCAGTTTCTTTAGATAAGGGAGTAATGGAACATACAAAGCGGCTTTTTTGTCTTCCCCTTGAAGTAGAGTGGGAGGATATTGGTACATGGAGTAATTTTCTAAAACATGCAGGGGAAAAAGGCCAATCTGTAAAACATAATTCTCCTAGATCAATGGTCTATGCAAAAGATAGTTTAGTGGTCTTATCAGGGGTAGAAGATGTAGTTGTTGTCGAAAACGATGGCATAGTTTTAGTTATGAAAAAGCAAGCTGAAAAAGATATGGCTGATGTTGTTGATAAAGTGAGACAAAAATACCCAGGTTACGCTTAAAAAAAGCTGTTACACAACGTGTAACAGCTTCATTTTTGAGGGTAGATAAATTTCCCTCGAAAACCTCCCTTTGTAGGAAGCCACTTTTCAATCCAGGAGTAACCTTCATTAAGGTTAGGTTCTTCAAAGATAACCTCAAGATTTTCAATAACCCAATTTGGCACAGTAGTACCTCTTTTTTCATTCTGCTTAAAGCAGATCTCTTTAGGTGTTTTAACCCAAAGGCAAACAACTTCTTTTTCCATTTTCTTGGCAAGTTCTATAAAAGGAGCCCTTCTTTTTTTTGTAGTATTAGTGGCATCGAAGTAGACATCTTCAAATTGTAGAAAATACTCTGTGGCTTTTAGGGCAATATCCCAGACAAACTCATCATGACAAGAGTCACCGAGATTGCCAACAACCCCTAAGCGAATAATATCTGATGTGATTATACGACCCTGTCTTAAGCGGCAGAGACTACTTTTACCTGCTGCAGGGAGACCGCAAAGAAGATAGAGCCTATTCATTCTGGTGTTACCTCCAAAAGAACCAGTTCAGGATAGCAAAAAAATCTTAGTGGTATACGTGTTGTACCAATACCTGAAGTGGTGTAAATAATAGTTTTATTGTATCTTTGTAAACCATAGGAAAAAGCTTTTTCACTTCTTAGTTCAGGTAGTAGAGGTGAACCATCAAACCAGCAGATTTGCCCGGCATGTGTGTGTCCTGCAAGCATAAGTTTTGCTCTTTGGTTGACATCTTTAATAGGATCTGGTGTATGAGAAAGAAGTAGATCGACATCTTCAGCTAGTGTTTTTTCAATATCTGCTTTGTTCCAAAAAGGATCTCCTAGACCACCAATAGTAAGATTTCCATGTTTTACTCGTTCATTAAAAAGAACTTTAATCCCTTTTTCTTCTAACAACTCATAGAGATACTGTCTATCGATTTCCGGATTATAGTCATTATTACCCCAAACTAAAAAGGTGGGGCGTCCATTGGCAATTTTACCAATAACATTTGCGACTCTTTTTTCTTTTTCTATTCTTCTGGAGATAATATCACCTGTAATACAGACAATATCGCAAGATGTGTTTTGTGCCATAGAGATAGTACGTCGAATTCGAAAGCCATGGCCAGAAGTATGCAGATCTGAAAGAAGAAGAATAGATGTAGATTCTTCAGGCCAATCTTTAATTTTTATATTAACCCGTTGCATTATAATTCTATTTGCGGAGAGAAATCCCCAAAAAAAAGTTATTGCGACCAAGGCTAAGACCCAGTTTAACGTGTCCATTTTACCGATTGCCTCCCAGTCATTAAACCAATAAAACCAAAGATCACAGCGGTATTAACAACTAAAAAATGTCTACAAAGCGCAAAAAATCGTGGTGTAGCCACACCAAGTTTTTCAGCAATAAGTGATAAAAGACCAAGAGCAATAAACAAGCTCTCGACAGCTAAAAGTGGCGTATAAAGCCCGCTTGATAACAGAAGAAGATAATGGATAATGCCAATAAATGCTGCAGCCCAGCGGAGGATTTTGTGAGAGATAAGAAAAAAACCCCAAGGACCCCAAACAAGAGTTGAAAACAAGCTCATAGTCTGAATACCACCGGCTATAATCCTAGCTTTTCTAATAAACTCTTCGGAAGTTGAATAAACAGATTGTTCCCAGGCGATGGCCTCGTCAACTTGTATTAAACGTTTGTTTTTTTTAAGAAGTGAACAGGTAATGTAGAAATCATCAGCAATAATATTTTCTGGTGGTAATATAAGGTCGTGTTTTTTTACTGCATAAAAGGCCCCAGGAAGAACAATGGTACTATTTTTGCCAGTCTCTGTCTCTAGTGCTCTAAGCTTAGTCTCATATTGACTATAAAAAGACTCACCTAAACTTTGCCTGGGGAATTTTTTTAATGACAAAACTCCCCCACAAGCGCCCACATCGTCTAGTAAGAGATTTTTTATTAGAGCTTTGAGACTGTTGGCTGATAAAAAGGCTGAGACATCTGAAAAACAGATAATATCCCCAGTTGCTTTGTTTACTCCTGCTTCAAGAGCCTTCGGCTTACCTTCTCTTTTAGACAAAAAGACAGTCTCAATTTCATTGTATTCAGTAAGGATTTCATTGGTCTTATCAGTTGAGCCATCTGATACAACAACTATCTCCAAATCTGGATAGTCAAGTAAAAGAGAGTTTTCTAGCTTATCTCTTATGAGTTCTTCTTCGTTGTAGGCAGCAATAAGTAGAGTTACTTTAGGCCATTTTTCAGGTGTACTAAGGCTTTTTTTCTTTTTGGGCAAAAATTTCAATATTAATGGATAAATAAGATAGGGATAAATAAAGAAAAAAAATAAAACCCAAATAGCTGCTTTCATTTAGCCTCAATCCTCACCTTTAAGTGTCAAATTGATTAGGTTGGCATATGTTTTGGCCCACTTTTGAGGAGAAAAATCAGTCTCTACTTTAAGTCTTGCTCTTTTGCTGTATTCTAAAGCAAGTTCTTTGTCATTAAGAAGACTTTCCCAGGCATCTTTAATTGCTTTTGGGTCTTTAGGAGGGACTAAAATACCAGCATCAGGGGATAGTAGCTCTGTTAAGCCACCAATATCTGAAGCAATAACCGGCAAAGCACTAGCCATTGCTTCAAGAGCACCAATGGAAGTCGCTTCAACTACACCAAAATCAGGTACAGAGGGAACAAGAGAAAGATCTGCAGCTTGAAGAAGTTGGGGAACTCTTGAGTGTTCTACAGAACCTAAAAAGCAGACCTTTTCTTTAAGATTTAGTTTTTCGACAAGATCTTCTAGAAGAGTTCTCTCCGGGCCATCCCCTGCTATTATAAGCATCGCCTCAGGTCTATTTAGTAAAGAGAGAGCCTCTATAGCAAACTTAACGCCATTTTTAGGTACAAGGCGCCGCAAAACTAAGCAGATATTGGCCTCTTTAGGAAGGCCAAGTTCCTTTCTAATTGCTCTTTTATCTTTATCTTCTACTGGTGAAAAAACAGATGTATCTACAGTATTTGGCAGAGCAACAACTTTATTTTCTGTAATACCTGATCTTTCCATGATCTGTTTTTTTAAGTTTGAGTCTACTGTTATTACAAAAGATGCCTTTTGGGCAGCTTCTTTTTCTTCATTAAGAAGAATACTATAACTTTTGTTGGCTTTAGTAATAGTTTTTTGGCTTACATATTCGTCACAAGCAGAGCCATGCAAGGTGAAGATAAAGGGTCTATTCTGTGCTAATAAATAGGCAGGGCTATCTTGAATTAACACAACAGGATATTCGCTTTGAGGATATTTTTTATTTAGTTCTTTTTTTAAGAAATAACGGCGAAGAGAAAAATCAAGGCTTAAATTTCTAAAAGTCCGTGGGAAATAAGCTATTCTTTGTTTAAGTGGTGAAATTGCGGAAAGAGATAAAACCTCAGGATAAATACCTTCATTTGGTAAAAGCCTAAGCAAAGTATCAATATGCGTAGACTTACCACCAATATGCGGATACTTCCCTATGGTAATAATTAATATCTTTAGCTTTTTCTTTGTCGACATCTTTGCCACGCTTCTTTCAATCCAGCTAAAAAGCCAATCATATCAGCAAAATCGATGGTTAATCTAAGGGGGATAAATAAGAGTGATCTAGTTTTTTTAAGGTCTTTAAATATTCGCTGACACCAAAAAAGCAAGGAGATCATTGTGCCATATGGATAGAAAAAAAGAGGTATATACCTTAGATAGATAAAAAGGTAGTCTTTTATTTGTATTCTAGCTTCCCCGTCTCCAAGTGCATAGTAAAAAAACTGCTTAAAGACAGCTTTTAGATCTTGTCTTGGCCGCCAGTAAACAATTGCTTGCGGCACAAAAACAAACTCAAACCCAGCTTCTTTTAACAAAAGATCAAAAGGAGTATCTTCATTATGGCTAAACTCTTCAGGATACCCCTCTACTTTTTGCCAAGCAGATTTTCTAAAAGCGACAGAACGGCTAGAGGGAAGGAATGTATCAGGATTAACAGTATCTAAAGTGGGGATTGTCATTTTGGCAATAGTCTTTTCCCATTTAGAATCAGAAAGTGGTTCATAAAAGCCAGATGCTACATCAGCTCCCTTAGAAAGAGTACTAAAGAGGTGCTCAAGCCAATTGTAATCGGCAAGACAACCTGCATCTGTAACAGCAATGTATTCTGTTTTGGCAAGGGAAATAGCTGTGTTTCGCCCCACAGAACGGTTGCCTTTGACAGAGACTACCTTTAATTTGGGGTAATCGTCTTTAAGTTTAGTTAAAATCTCCCAGGTACCATCGGTTGAATGAGCATCTGTGATTATTATCTCATAGGGTTCTAAACTTTGATTATGCAGGGATTTTACTAAATCGGCAATATTATCTTTTTCATTGTAGACTGTAACAATTACTGTGATTTTATCTTCCAACAAGGTTAAGATACACCTCCTCAATCTCCTTGGCAATAGACTCCCAAGAAAAAGCGGCTACTCGCTTAAGCCCTTTTTCCTTAAGTGTTTGGTAGAGTTCTTTGTTATCGAGTAGTCTTATCTTTTCTACTAGATCTTCTTTTGAGTCAGGATCAAAGAGTAGACCTGCGTCATCAAGGACAAGAGGAAAACCACCAGAATTGCTAGCAAGAGGAATAGCACCACCTGCCATAGCTTCAAGAAGAACTATACCAAAGGCCTCGTTTTTACTTGGTAGAATCAAAGCTTTAGCTTTAGAGATAAGCTCTACAAGTTCTTTTCTTTCAGGAGAGACAAAGATTATCTCTTTATCAGCACTATATTTTAGAGATTGAAGATAATCTTTATCTGGTGCATAGCCTGCAATAATTAGCTTTTGAGATGGATATTTTGAGTTTAACAACTTGAGGCTATCGATTAAAAAATCCAGCCTTTTTTCGGGGACAATTCTTCCTACATATAAAAGGAAATCTTCTCTAGGTAGATTAGGGTTAAACTCTTTTAGATCTACTCCATTGGGGATAACAACAATGTTAGAAAAACCAAAAAGTTTTCTATAGGCACTAGCCTCATCTTCAGTAATGGCTATTAAAGTAGCATAAGCCATTATTTTTTTTAATCTTTTTTCCCAATAAATAAGACGTTTAGTTTTTTTACCTTTTTTTCTTTTTGTATAAAGCCGTTTAAGGTCACTAGCACTATAGTGGCCAGTAACTACAAGAGGTTTTTTAAAAAGTTTGGCATAGATATAGCAAATCTCCAAATGCATAGAAGCCATGGAGTGAACATGAATTATATCTGGGTTTGTCTTTATAAGACCAAATATTAAGGAAGGAAAATGGATAGGCTGTGAGAATAATGTGGTCTTTTTGACAAACTTAGATGAGTAGCGATAAGTAGGGATCTCATCAGCAGAGAGATCTTTTGGCAATGCACTACCTTTAAGATCCAAAAAATTGGAGGTGTGAATGGAAACCTTATGGCCACGTCTTATTAGTGCACGGCTTAATTCGAGTACATGTTGCTCAACTCCACCTAAGGCAGGGGGAGCTAAATAACATACCTGAGCAATGTGCACCTGTATTTCGCCTCCTAAATAAGTATTAAACCTTCGATAAGATTGTAGCATATTTCCTGATATTCTTCCTGTTAACTCAGTTAGTCTAGATGGTTAGCGCTGGTAGACAATGATAATTTTGGGAAGAATAAAGGACAAAGACGCCTGTTTTTGTGTTTACTGACCCCTGAAAATAATTTTTTGTAGGATTAAAGATAAGAAAGGAGAAATTTAAATGATAGTATGTGAACATGCTTTAGGGCGAAGAGACAAAGATGGCAGAGTTAGTTATCGTTGTCTTCTTTATAACTGTTATATAGGGCTAGATTTAGATCTATTTTGTTTTGGCTGCTTAGATTATGAAGCATGTATAGAGGATTCTAGTAGGGGGCTAAAGAATGCGTCAACTGTATGAAAGGTTAAAAAACACCCTTCAAGGAGAGGTTTTGTGGCATGAGCCAATGAGTAATCAT
>DUTE01000214.1 GCA_012842235.1 Bacillota bacterium | reverse complement strand
CTTGTCCGAACAGCAATTCTTTTAGCTTTGACTCTTGTTATACAATTTGCAGGCTTGCCACAACCGTTTACTGGACCAGCTGTTAATGCTATGTTAATTCTGTCGACCATATTTGTAGGCCCTTTTGGGGCAATTATTATTGGTTGCCTAACACCTTGGCTGGCTTTTTTAAGAGGAATCATGGGCTTTGCACCATTAATTCCTTATATTATGGTAGCAAACGCTGTTTATGTAATTGCTTTTTATTTAGTTCGTCAATCGTTGAAAAAAGTGGTTAGAATTGATTCTGAAGAACATTTTTCCGCTTCAATAAATGGCATTTTATCTGGGGGTGCAGGGGTTATAACCGGTGCTGTACTTAAGTTTTTGGTTTTATCTTCTGCAGTGAAATTTTTCATTGCTGATGTTAAACCTAAAATGGCTCAAATGATGCAATTACCTCAATTAATAACTGCTCTTACCGGTGGAGCTATTGCTTTATTAGTAGCTGCTGCCTTAGTAAAATCTGGAGCTCTAAAAGAATGGCAAAAAAATAGATAAGCGGGTGGTTTTACACCCGCTTTTTTCTGTTATTTCTGTTACTTAATGAATACTTCCTTCTTAGTTCTGCTTGATTCATATATGGCATCTAAAATTTTCATAATAGTTACTCCATCTTCACCTGGTGCTATGGTTTCTTCTCCTTTTTCAACACAATCAAGGAAGTGTTTAATTTCGGCGTTGTGTAAAATAACCTGGCTTGTTGGCACTTGAATGTTAACTTGATTATAATCAATATCTGTATATAGCTCTAATGGATATAGCTTAGCACCACCCTTGTTACCATAAACCTCTTGATAACCAAGGCCTTCTTTAATGTTTTGAGCCCAGCTAGCCTCTAAGAATAATGCCTTATCTCCTTCAAATCTAATTAAAGCTACTGCCATATCATCTGTATCAAAAGCAGACTTCTCATCTAAAAGATCACTCGAATAGACCTCGCCTTTGGTTTTATAATCACCAAAATTATTCCAGGCAAAGCCCATTACGCTGACTGGCTTTGGTTTTCCCATAAGCCACCAAGATCTGTCAAGAGCGTGTACACCAATGTCAATGAGTGCTCCTCCACCAGAGCGAGCTTTGTCGGCAAACCAACCTTTGGGATTGCCACGACGACGCAAATATCCAGCTTTTACATAATAGATATCACCTAAACTGCCATCTTCAATAAATGATTTCAAGCGCATTGCATCGTCTCCAAAACGACTGCAAAAACCTATCATAAGTAAAGAACCAGTTTCACGAGATACCTTGAGCATTTCTTCTGCTTCTTGAGCATTCATAGCCATTGGTTTTTCACATAAAACAGCTTTTCCTGCCTTTAAGCCAGCAATAGTAGCATCTTTGTGCGAATTATTCCATGTGGCCACAGAAATAGCATCGCAATCACTTTTTGCCATCATTTCATTAAAATCGGTGTACACTTCTTTTACATTCAATTCTTCAGCAGTAGTTTTCAGCCTTTCTTCATTGATATCACAGATAGCTGTAATCTCTGCACGTGGATCATTTTGGTAAGCGGGGATATGTCCCCAGTGAGCAACTGAACCTACACCCACAAGGCCAATTTTGATCTTTTTCACCACAATCACCTCAAAGAATAAATAATACAAGCCATACTTCTATACTACATATAAAAAACCTTGTTATCAATGTTTAAAGTTTATCCTTGTTGCCAATTACCCCTTAAATTTTGTTACTTGTCCTTGACCAATTAAACGTTTAGCCTTATAATCTAATAACAGGATAACTTTTGTAAATATATTCATGCGAGGCGAGGATGATGGCCGTAACTATTAAGGACGTCGCCCGCGAAGCCGGTGTCTCTGTATGTACTGTTTCGCGTGTGCTAAACAATACATATCGAAACAAGGTAAGCGAAGAAACTAGAAGACGAGTTCTTGAAGTTTCCGAAGAACTTGGTTATAGGCCTAGCCTTATTGCTCGCGGCCTTAAGGGCAAGACCACTAATCTTGTTGGCCTTGTAGTCCCCGACATCGCAGCTTCCTTTTTAGCCCATACATTAATGGGTATTCAATCCGTTGCTGAGGATTACGATTACAGTATTTTACTTTACACTACTATGAGTAAACCAAGCAAAGATATTGAATATCTG
>DUTE01000213.1 GCA_012842235.1 Bacillota bacterium | reverse complement strand
TTACAACCAATGATTAATATTGTATTCTAAACATAGGTTTAAAGCCTAATAAATCTTAGGGTAGGGATGCCATTGGCTAACATGAATGCTTATATCACAAATATGGTTAATGGCTATGGCTACTTGGCTCTTTTTTTGGGCCTGGCGATAGAAGGAACAGGGATGCCGGGGCCTGTGCAAATATTCTTTTTTGCAGCAGGATATTTGATCTATCAAGGCAAAATGTCTTTCTTGACTGCCTGGATAGTAACGGCCATTGGTAATGTTGTGGGTAACCTTTTAGGCTATCTCATAGCTTGTTTTGGTGGGCGGCCATTGATTTCAAACATATTAGGTCTTTTTGGTAAAGACCTTGAAGGGATAGACAATTACGGCGAGAAATTCTCAAAAAAAGGTTCAAGAATTGTCTTTTGGGGCCGTCTCTTTGGTCCTATTCGTACACCTGCAATAATAGCAGCTGGACTTTTTAAATATGATTTTTGGGAATATGCTATTTTTAGTGCTTTAGGTGCTACTATCTGGTCATTGTTTTGGCTTTGGCTAGGTTTAAAAGCAGCCCAAGGTGTAGATGTAATCAAAAAGGTACTTCCTTTTGATACCTCATATCTTATCTGGGGCTTTATTATAATGTGTATTTTAGGTATGGTAGGTTGGCACTACTTTGTGAAGTGGCGTCAAAAAAAGGTAGCTGCAGCTAAGTTAGAGGAGACAGAAGAGATAGAAGAATCAAAAAAGTAAGCTCTCAAGCTGTGGCGTGTGGCGGTGTTTCCACCTATATTAAGGAAAAGGAGGCAGTCACATGTTTACTCCAGAGATAGTAAAAGAGTATGACCAAGAAGGCATGTTGACGCTCATAGAAACATTCCCTAAACAAGTTCAAGAAGCAGTAGAGATAGGTAAAAAAGCTGATTTAGGTAACTTAGCAGAACAGATTAAAGATATCAATGCTATTGTATTTTTAGGTATGGGTGGCTCTGCTATTGGCGGGGATCTTGTCAAAGCAGTACTAGCTAAGGAGCTTAAAGTTCCTATGCTAGTAAATAGAGAATACCATATACCTGCATTTGTTAATGAAAAAACCTTGGTTATAGCTTCAAGCTATTCAGGTAATACAGAAGAGACTATTTCTGCACTCAAGGAAGCAATACAAAAAAAGGCTATGATTTTTTGTATTACTACTGGAGGCAAGATTGCTGAGATAGCTAAGGCTAATGGACTTCCTCTGATTATAATTCCCAGTGGGATATCACCACGGGCAGCCCTAGGATATTCGTTCTTTCCTATACTTGAGGTCTTTTGCCGCTTATCTTTAGTAGCCGATAAAAACGAAGATATTAAAGAGACAGTTCTTCTTTTAAGAGATATGAAAAACGAACTTAGCTTATCTACTCCAGGAAATAAAGCCCAAGAGCTTGCTAAAGATCTTCAAGGAAGAATTCCTCTAATATATGGTTCTGAGGGCTTCTCTGGGGTTGTAGCATCTAGGTGGAAAGGGCAGATAAACGAAAACAGTAAACATGTGGCATTTTGGAACGTTTTTTCTGAGCTAAACCATAATGAGACAGTAGGATGGGAAAATCCACAGCTGACCAAGGAGATCCATTTAGTAATTCTTCGTGATAACGAAGGTCTCCGTATGAAAAAACGCATCGAAGTTACTACTGAGATAGTTAAACCACATGTCCATGGTATTACTGAAGTTTATTCTAGAGGAATCAGTGACATAGCTAGGATGTTTTCTCTAATCTACTTCGGTGATTATGTAAGCTGGTATCTAGCTATGCTAAACAAAGCTGATCCAACTCCAGTTAAAGTAATCGATTATCTTAAAAGAGAGCTTGCAAAAATATAATTTTTGTGCCAAAGAAAGTGAGGCACTTAGTAAAGTAATAAAGAGGGGTTTGCTATATTTTCTCTAACTTTATACTATGTGTTCTAAAGGATTCATCACCGCATATAATCTAAAAGACTTAATTGAACGAAAAAAGCAGGAAAGGGCTAGCTTATTTCTAATTACTAAAGACGACAACCCCTATTTTTATGAATAAAGACTTCTATGTTTTTGAACAGATTAATGGACGGGGTATATGGAAATAACCCGTCCATTTTTAATACATATAATATTTTCAGGAAAACTCTAAAGCGCTAAAACCCTAAAGTGCTATTAATATTCTAGATTAGGTTAAATTTGATATGACGAGATTAATGGGCGATACGCGAAAATAATTTATATATGATAAAATATACTTCACAAAGATCTTTATAGTTTCATAGTAGTAGAAGGAAACTCGAAAAAACGATTTTAGAGACAAGATTCTTTTTTTACTTACTGAGAAATAGGAGA
>DUTE01000212.1 GCA_012842235.1 Bacillota bacterium | reverse complement strand
TATTTATTATGCCAAATCTACTTGAGGATTGTTGAATTTCAAGAAAAGCCAAAGACACCCAAAAGTAACTTAGCTTCGATGGGGGTTTATATTTTTAATTATGATTCTCTAAAACAATATCTTGAAGAAGATGCAAAAGACCCTTTATCAACAAATGACTTTGGCAAAGATGTTATTCCCCGAATGCTTGCAAGTGAAGAACGGATTTTTGCTTATCCCTTTAGAGGTTATTGGAAAGATGTTGGTACGCTAGAGAGTCTTTGGGAAGCCAATATGGATCTTTTAGGGCAACGGCCAAAGTTTGATCTTTTTGACCGAAGCTGGCGGATTTATTCGGTAAATCCCAAGCAGCCACCACATTATTTAGGCGAATCTAGTGTAGTAGTCGATACGCTTATAAATGAAGGATGCATTAACTACGGAAAAGTTTGCCATTCAGTTATTTTCCCTGGTGTCTATATTGGCAAAGGTGCAGAGGTTTATGACTCAGTAATAATGCCAGGAGCAAGAATTGAAGATGGAGCTTTTGTTCGAAAGGCTATCATTGGTAGTGATGCTATTATTGGCAAGAATTGCCAAATCGGCTATTTAAATACAGATCTAAAAGAGACTCCTTTAACTGTTGTAGGCGAGGGAGAGAACGTTAAATCAGAGTCGAATTTAGTTGGCAAAGAGGGTGAGATAATATGAATAATGTTATGGGGGTCATAGTCTTTACCGAACTTAAAGACGTGTTAAAAGAATTAACAGCAAATCGCTCTCTTGCAGCAGTGCCATTTGGGGCAAGATACCGGCTAGTGGATTTTGCTCTTTCAAATCTTGTTAATGCAGGAGTACGCAATGTTGGAGTTTTTGTTCAAGAGAAATATCGTTCGTTAATGGATCATTTAGGAAATGGCAAAGAATGGGATCTAAATCGTCGAAGAGACGGCCTTTTTATCTTGCCACCGGAAAAATATGCTGATGGGTCAACTACTTGGCTATTAAATGGAGATATTTTACTTTTAAGGCGTCATTTAGACTATCTCTATCGTTCTAAACAAGAATATGTAATATTAATAACAAGCCCTTTAGTTTACAATATCGATCTTAATGATGTTTTAAGTAAACATTTGCAAAGTGAAGCTGATATAACTGTGGTCTACCGGAATTTTTCTGATGGAGAATGCAACGGTAGTTTCACAGAGCTCTCTCTTGATACATTAGGAAGAATTAATGATATAAAAATCAGTCCTTTACTTAGTCAAAGCAGTAAGCTATCTTTAGATACCTTTGTTCTAAAAAGAGAAGCGCTTATTAGATTTGTAGATTTAGCAACCTCTACCGGTGGTCATGATTTTGTCAAAGATATTTTAATTCGCAACATCAGTAAATTAAGGATCCAAGGGTATGAGTTTGGTGGATATGCAAGAAAAATTAATTCTTTGGAATGCTACTACCATACAAATATGGAGCTTCTGCAACCGATGATCTATCAAGAGCTATTTTTTGCCAATGGGTTAATTTTTACAAAAGTAAAAAACGAACCACCGACAAGATACGAAGATAGTGCGGTGGTAAAAAATTCTCTAGTAGCTAATGGGTGTAAGATCGGTGGTACTGTTGAAGGCAGCATAGTTTTCAGAGGTGTAAAAATTGCCAAAAACGCCAAAATAAAAAACAGCATTATTATGCAAAAAGCCGATATCAGTGAAGGCGTATCAGTAGAAAACGTTGTGATCGACAAAGATTGTACGATTGGAGCTGGCAAAAGACTAAAAGGTGATACAAACTATCCTCTAGTTCTTAGTAAAGCAACTATTTTATAAGAAGTTTCTTATGAAGTTAGTTTTTTGAGAGGTGGAGCAAAGAAAATGAAAGTGCTTTTTGTTGCTAGTGAATGCGTACCTTTTGCAAAAAGTGGGGGTCTTGCTGATGTTATCGGCTCTTTACCTTTTGCCCTAAACGATCTAGGAGTAGATGTAAGGGTTATTTTACCTAAGTATAAAAATATTAGTGAGCAGTATAAAGAGAGAATGAAACACAAAGCAAAACTCAATGTCAAACTAGGCTGGCGAAATCAATACTGTGGTCTTGAGGAGTTAGAGAACCAAGGTATCCATTTTTATTTCATCGATAATGAATACTATTTTAAGAGAGATTCTTTTTATGGTTATTATGACGAAGGAGAGCGTTATATCTATTTTGCAAAAGCAGTGTTAAAAGCATTACCCTATTTGGATTTTCGGCCAGATATTATTCATCTTCATGATTGGCAAAGTGCAACTATTCCACTCTTATTAAAAACGAAGTATGGCGACGAGTTTTTTTATCAAGGTATTAAAACAGTACTGACAATCCACAATTTAAAATATCAAGGTATTTTTCCTAAAAGTATTTTAACGGAACTTTTAGATCTAAGCGAAAAATATTTCACCTTTGAAAAACTAGAGTTTTACAATAATGTAAACATCTTAAAGGGAGGTATTGTTTACTCGGATTTTCTTACAACTGTAAGCCCTACTTATGCTAACGAGATATTAGATCCGTTTTATGGCGAAAGATTAGATGGCCTATTAAGATTTTATCGATACAAACTAAAGGGCATAATAAATGGTATAGATTACAAAGAATATAACCCACATCAAGATCGGTTTATTTACGAAAACTATGATGTAGAAAACATCGACAAAAAGAATTGTAACAAAACAGCTCTACAAAAACAGCTCGGCCTAAAAGTATCTAATGAAATACCTTTAGTGGCAATTGTCTCGAGACTTGTTGCGCAGAAGGGACTTGATTTAGTCGAGTGTGTACTTGGAGATTTGCTAAAACGCAATATGCAATTAGTTGTTTTAGGTACAGGAGAGAAGAGATATGAAAAAAGTTTTCAAGAAATAGCCAGATTATATCCAGAGAAAGTTTCAGCTAATATATGTTTTGATGAAAACCTTGCACATAAAATCTATGCAGGCTCTGATTACCTTTTGATGCCTTCTTTGTTCGAACCTTGTGGCTTATCCCAGCTTATTGCCTTACGTTATGGGACTTTGCCAATAGTAAGAGAAACAGGGGGATTAAGAGATACTGTTTTGGCCTATAACGAATATACCAAAGAAGGAAACGGGTTTTCTTTTTTTAATTATAATGCCCATGATATGTTATACACGCTAGATAAAGCACTTAGCTACTTCAATCGACAACCAGAATTTAATGAATTAAAGATAAGAGCAATGAACACTGATAATAGCTGGCAAATATCAGCATGTGAGTACGAAAAGATCTATACCAATCTTATGGGCTAATTAGTGAAGTGAGGCACAGAAATGAATAGAGGTATTTTTGATTTTGACGAGGGTTTCCACCAAAAATACAGTTATTTAGGGGATCTAGGTGCACTTTGGACAAAGGAACAGACTGTATTTTGTCTTTGGGCACCTACAGCAACAAGCGTTGAACTCAAACTAGTCAATGATCAAAAATGTAGCTATCTTCCCCTAACCAAATTTGATCAAGGCCTTTGGCAAATTACAATAAAAGGAGATTTGCATGGTGTTCACTACAACTATTTAGTTAGGCATAAAAAGAATGAGTATGAAGTTGTTGACCCTTATGCTAAAGCGGTAACAATTAACGGTGCGATGGGTGTAGTAGTGGATCTATCAAAGACAAATCCACCTCGATGGTTTGATATAGGGATACCTAAACTAAACTCTTTTACTGAAGCAATTGTCTATGAAGTTCATGTGCGAGATTTTTCCATTGCCAAAAATTCAGGTATAACAAACAAGGGTCTCTTTTTGGGATTTACAGAAAGTAATACAGTGGGTCCTAGTGGGGTTTTGACTGGGCTATCTCATCTAAAGGAGCTAGGAGTTACCCATGTGCAATTGTTACCTATATATGATTACGCAACTGTCGATGAAAAAAACCCTCAAGCATACTATAACTGGGGCTATGATCCTCTTAACTTTAATGCAGTAGAGGGTTCTTATTCAAGTAATCCTGAAGATCCCATCTGCCGTATTGTTGAGCTGAAAAAGTTAATCCTCGCCCTTAGAGAAAACGGTATCCGGGTTATTATGGATGTTGTTTACAATCATACCTGGCAGACAGAAACATCAAATTTCAATCGTCTTGTTCCTAATTACTACTATAGAATGGATAAACATGGTAACTTTACAAATGGTTCTGGCTGTGGTAACGAACTAGCTACAGAGCGTTTTATGGTTAGAAAGTTTATAGTGGATTCTATGTGTTATTGGGCCAAAGAATATAGTATCAAAGGCTTTAGAATCGATCTTTTAGGCCTATATGATATAGAGACTGTGCAGATAATTCGAAGGGAATTAGATAAGATTGATCCTAGTATTATTGTCTATGGGGAAGGATGGGTAGGGGGACCATCGGCACTATTAGATGAGAACAAAGCACTCAAAGGACAGGCCAGCAAATTTGCTGGTATAGGTGTTTTCAATGACGATTTTCGTGATGCTATAAAAGGCAATGTTTTTCGAGATGAAAACAAAGGCTTTATCTCTGGAGCTTATGGTATGGAAGAGAGCATAAAATGTGGTATTGTTGCTGCATCAAACCATCAAGAGGTTGATTATACAAGGGTTTTGTATGCTCATACTCCTTATACAAAAGAACCGCATCAGTCAGTTAACTATGCAGCAGCACACGATAATCTGACTCTTTGGGATAAACTACATAAAACAAATCCTCGAGATAGTGAATCCTTACATATTGCCCGTCAAAAGTTAGCAGGTGCCTTAGTGCTATTAGCACAAGGGGTAGCTTTAATACATGCAGGGCAAGAGTTTTGCCGCACTAAATATGGTGATCACAACAGCTATAGATCAGGTGATAAGATCAATCAAATTGATTGGGGTAGGAAGTGGTACTATCGGGATGTCTTCAAATATTATCAAGGTTTAATCCAACTTAGAAAAGAGCATCCTGCTTTTAGACTACAGACTGCAGAAGAGATCTCTTCTTGTTTAAAATTTTTATCTATGCCTGGTCCATTATTAGTTGGTTATTTACTCAAAGAATATGCAGGTGGAGATCCTTGGAGAAAAATAGTAGTCCTCTTTAATGGATCTCGAACAGCCAAAGAGATAGAGTTGCCTGAAGATAACTGGGTTATTGTTGTAGATGCAAGTTCTGCAGGAGTAGAAAGAATAGGTAGACATCGAGAAGAAAAAATAATCTTGCCTCGTCTTTGTGCTATGGTTTTAGTAGATAAGTCGAGTTTTGAACGTTCATTAAAAGAAGGCTAGATTTAATCAAAAACTAAAGAGGTGAGATTGTGGAAGTTTCTTTACTCCCTAGTCAATATGAACGTTATTTATTTGGTGAGGGAAACAATTTTCAAAGTTACTCTTTTTTAGGAGCTCACCCGATTAATTCAAGTAATATCTCAGGGGTACGGTTTTGTGTTTGGGCTCCTAGAGCTAAAAGTGTAAGTTTAATAGGGGATTTTAATAACTGGGATGAGTCAAAGACCAAAATGGAATTAATCGAAGAATCAGGGATTTGGTGGAGTTTTGTCCCTAACCTTAAAGAAGGTAGTCTTTATAAGTGTTTAATTACTGCAGAAGATGGCAAAAAAGTTGCCAAAGCCGATCCCTATGCTTTTTACTCTGAGCTGCGGCCTCGTACTGCTTCTGTAGTTTGGGATCTTACAAAATACAATTGGCATGATGAAAAATGGCAACAGCAAAAGAAACAAAGTTCGATTTATAATGAACCAATGTTAATCTATGAAGTTCATTTAGGATCTTGGCAACAAAAAGAAAAGGAAGAGTTTTTTAGTTATCGAGAGCTAGCCGATAGATTAATACCTTATGTTGTGGATATGGGTTATACACATATTGAGCTTTTGCCGATTTCAGAGTATCCCTTTGATGGTTCATGGGGTTACCAAGCGACAGGCTATTTTTCGGTTACTAGTCGCTATGGGCTTCCTGAAGATTTTATGTATTTTGTAGATAGAGCTCATAGGGCAGGTATTGGTGTTATTTTAGATTGGGTACCGGGACATTTTTGCAAAGATGAACATGGCCTAAGATGTTTTGATGGTACTCCCACATATGAATACAATGAAAGCTGGCGTAGTGATAATCTCCATTGGGGAACAGCTAATTTTGATCTAGGCCGAACAGAGGTAAGGAGTTTTCTTATCTCTAATGCCTGTTTTTGGTTTGATATCTATCATATAGACGGACTTCGTGTTGATGCAGTAGCTAATATGCTCTATCTAGATTATGGTAAAGAAAAAGGACAGTGGAGACTAAATATTTATGGTGGGCGAGAAAACCTTGAAGCGATAGCTTTTTTAAGAAAACTCAATGAGGCTGTTTTTACAAAAAACCAAGGGGCATTAATGATAGCTGAAGAGTCAAGTGCTTGGCCACTTGTAACAAGACCCACTTATCTTGGTGGGTTAGGCTTTAATTATAAGTGGAATATGGGCTGGATGAATGACATGCTAAGATACATGGCACTTGATCCAATTCATAAAAAATATCATCATGATCTATTAACTTTTTCCCTCGTATATGCTTTTTCGGAAAACTTTATTTTGCCTTTATCCCATGATGAGGTTGTTCATGGAAAGAAATCTCTTTTAGATAAGATGCCAGGGGACTATTGGCAGAAATTTGCCAATCTAAGGGCTTTTTTTGGCTATATGATGGCTCATCCTGGCAAAAAACTTACTTTTATGGGTGCAGAGTTTGGTCAGTTTATTGAATGGCGCTATGATGAAGAACTCGATTGGCACCTTTTAGATTATCCACTCCACAATGGGTTGAAAGACTTTGTCAAGGATTTAAACTGTTTTTACCGAAAGGAAGAAGCTTTTTTTATTCAAGATCACCACTGGGATGGTTTTTTGTGGATAGATTGCCATGATACTACACAAAGTACTGTCAGTTTTATCCGGTATAACACTCTCAAGCAGGACTTTGTCATAGTTGTGAGTAATTTTACTCCGGTAGTGCGTTATGACTACAGAATTGGAGTTCCCCATAAAGGTGAATATCTAGAACTCTTAAACAGTGATGATAAGAAATATGGGGGCTCAGGGCAGCTTAATCAGAATTTACATGCCACAGATATTCCTTGGCACAATCAGCCCTATAGTCTAGAGATTAAAATACCGCCTCTTGCTACTATCTATTTGAAATTAAAAATAGTTAAAGATTAGTAGCTGCTCTTTGTCTTTGATTTTGTTTTGGAGGTGTAACATGCAAACAGTCAACAAAGCTGATTTTCGTATGGCTCTTGAGGATAAAATGGAGCGCATGTTTGGACGCACCTTGAAAAATGCTTCAAAGAGCAATCTGTACAAAGCGATCTCGATGGTAGTTCGTGATCTGTTAATGGAAAAGTGGGTCTATTCTCGTGAAAGCCATCATAACAACCCAAAACGGGAATTGTTTTACCTTTCTATGGAGTTTTTAATGGGCCGTGCTTTAGGTAATAATCTTATTTATCTAGAAATCGATGAGGTTGTTAAGGACACATTAAGTGATTTAGGTTATAGTCTTGAAGAGATCAAGGAATACGAAACTGATGCTGCATTAGGTAACGGAGGTTTAGGGAGACTTGCTGCTTGTTTTCTAGATTCTCTATCAACTATAGGTCTACCCGCCCATGGCTGTGGTATTAGGTACGAATATGGGCTATTTAAACAAAAGATCATCGATGGTTATCAAGTTGAACTGCCTGATTCATGGTTAGAAGACGG
>DUTE01000211.1 GCA_012842235.1 Bacillota bacterium | reverse complement strand
TTTTTTAAATAAAGAATCTCTAAGTGGCCAAATCTCATAACCTACTTTTATTTTATCACAGTAGAGCATTTCATCTAGTCCACCTGTATGGTCTTGATGCCTATGGCTAAGATAGACTGTATCTACATTTTTGATACCTAAATATAGTAAGGCTGGGTTTAAAATGTTTTTTGCTCCTGAATAAGTGTCTGTCTTAGATCCTGTATCTATCATAATACTATCACCGTAAGGTAATCTCAAAATAGAAGCATCACCATCAAGAATCTGTAAAAAATAAAGCTCTACAGGGCGAACTGATTCCATTGTGTAATAAGAAAAAAGAAAAACTAGCAGAACAAGAATAACTACAACTACTCGTTTTAAAAAAAGCCGTTTGTTAGGTAGTATTCTTTCCTCATGCCAAAGGTATAGCCATAGTGCCCAAAAAATTACCGCTTGTAGCCAATTAAATCCAGAAACAAAAAAGGAAAACCTGCTTAAATAGTTATTTGTTAACATAAAAAGGCTACCTAAAAAATCCAAAGCTACACCAAGATAGCTTAAAGGACAAACTAGATAAACAAGTGAAAGACCCATCATTATGCCAACAAGAGGCCCAAGAAACAGATTGCCTACTAGACTTAGAAAATTCATTCTTTTATTTTGCCATAATGAATAAGGTAGCACCATCATAAATGCACCTAGGCTAACTTTAAGAGGTGCCCAAAAATCCCATGGTTCAAGAAGGGCAATACCTAAAGTGGCTAGGGCAGAGTATTGAAAAGATGGCGAAAATAACCATTTGGGATTTAACACTAAAAGGATTGTTAGTGTAAGAGCTAACCTATCGATCATCCTTGAGGCATATCTTTTTGCAAGTAGGTAAGAAAAGACAGCCCGCCAAACAGAAGGCGTACTTCCCACAAGACAGGCATAAAAAAACAGTAAAATGATGGTAAAATATGGTCCCAAAAAAGGAATCTTAGTTGCTAAAATCGCCATATAACCCACATGAAGACCTGAGACCACTAAAAAATGAGAGGTCCCTGCTTCTCTTGCAATCTCTGCGATCTCTTCATCTAAAGGGGTTCCCAATAGAAGGGCGCTGTATAGTTCGCCTTGCTCAAGATCTAAAAGACGTTCTTTACCTTTTTCTCTAATCTTATAAAGCAGCTCCCAAAACCTGCTTTTTAGGCTTTTTTTCCTGGCAATGATCTGCCAATCGCTATTTAGTGTCATTGTCCCTGAGATACCTTGATTTTTCAGATAGGTAGCATAGCAAAACTCACCAGGATTTTTCGCAGGATTAACCTCTCTAGCATTTGTTCTTACCTTTAATATCTCTCCTGGATAAAGAGGGATATCACTTGAAAGCCGAAAACGCCCAAACTCTGACAAAACTACAGCTTTATAAATTAAATTTGCATCAATTTTTATTTCTTCTACATAAAGCGAGTATTCTTTCTTGATTTCCAAGGGTATTGTTTGATAATTAGCCCCTAACATAGTCGCTGTAAAAAACAAAAGAAGCCAATAACAAAACGAAGGTAATGTCGCTGCATAATAATAGCAAACAAAAGCTAGTATAAGAAACAAAAAAGAGGGTATTGCTACCGCAAAGACTTTCCCCAAAGCTATACCTAAGGTAATACAGACAAATACCAAAGGCCAGAAACCATAGTTAGATTGTAAGATAGGGTTTAAGCTTTTCGAAAGTTTTTTCACCTATCCCCTTTACCTCCCTTAGTTCGTCTAAGGAGAGAAAGCGACCAACCTCTTTTCGGTAATCGAGTATCCTTTGGGCAATAACTGGTCCAATACCAGGAACCTTCTGTAGTTCCTCTAAGCTAGCAGTATTAATATTAATCTTACTTTCTTTTTTTTCTTCTTCTGTTTGAGACTTTTTATTTGTCTGCTCCTGCTCTAAGTTAGCATTTTTTTCCTCTTTTTCGTTAACTGTGACATTAGCTTTTTTGTCTTCAGAGAGTATCTCCAGATCAAAAGCTAGATCATTTTCAAGCTCTGCCGCTAGACCGATGCGGTAATTTTGAAAAAACTGTTCCATAGATGCAAGTAGTATTATTGTTACTGCAATAAAAACTAAAAACCGCTTTTCTTTGCCAGTCAACTCTAACACGCAAGCACCCCCAAAAAAATAAG
>DUTE01000210.1 GCA_012842235.1 Bacillota bacterium | reverse complement strand
TCCAGAATACTGTATCTAGCAACAATAGGATAAATTCGGCAAAAGTTGATAGACTAATTCATCATGCTCATATAACCTAGGTTTCGCACCCTTAAATAATAAAAACCGGATTTTCCCTTAAGCCTTTTTAAAAATCAGTACTCTACGTTAGCTAATTGGAAAATATCTGCAGCTATTTTACCTGGCTTGCTAACGCATCTTTTAGAGGGTGCGGAATATCGGATATAATGACATTTGCTGGTGAAAATTACCAGCTAAAGAAATGCTTTATCGGCAAATATCCTAAAAAAAGATATCCTCTCTTCTGTGGGAAGAAAGGAATCTTTTGTAGTTTCTCTAAAAGATTAATTGCCGAACTCTAAAATATTAGATTGCCAAAAAAATGGCTGTTACCCAAACTCAACTTATATAGAATTATCTTAATTTATAATGTACATTTTTCAATGATTTATCGATAATCCATTTTTTAAAACGCAAGCCATTTTTATAAATCAACATTTAATTTCCTATAAGCATCATTTCAAATATTTTCTTTATAGTCTTTATAGCCCATTAAAACCACCCAAACATAAGCCAACGTTTTTGGTATCATTAAAAGACCAATGGCAGGATTCAAATCACCCCATAAAACTACAGGGATATAGAAACCAAAAGATAAAGTAATTGCTAGCCACATGTGTTTAAAGTTTTTATCCTCATACTCTCTTGACTTTTTACAAAATAGTACAATTAAAATAATACCCATAAGCGCAAATGGTATATTTCTATAAATAGCCCAATCTAATGGTTGAACTCTAGCCAGCCATTGATTATGTGGTAGAAGGCCTATGATTACTCGTATAATTCCAAGTCCCCAAATAATAATATCTAGGATTTTATTAGAAACATTATATCTGTTTTTGTAAATATAATAGAGAATTATATAAAATGCAGTCATTGTAATCGATGTAATGGCTTTACCAATGCCTAAGGCATTTTGATATGCTACAAATCCATTAGTAGTATTTAGCGCTAGTATTCTTGGTACTAAATGAAATGCATCTCCAAGACCAAGAACAACAGCCATAATGCCAAATAACCTTGAATCGGTTTCTTCATTATTCTTTACAATTAAATAAATCCCTATTGATGTTACAAAAGTTAAATAAATTATATCAAATAGTGATTCCATTATTGCTCTCATATTCATCCCTCCACATAAGGCTTTATCTAAATAATTCTCATTATTTTCTTAGTATGTTAAAAAATGAAGCTCGCTAAATCATCGGCATAGTAATTTTCAGACTCCACTGCGAAATAATTTGTTCATCACCGCTTTATTTCCAAATGTAAGTTTATGCAAGCAAAAAATCAATATTCTGTTAAAAACAGATTGCATTTTTAAATTTATTGCATAAAACTCCTCCTATACCAGCCCATAACCAGCATAAACTACTCATTTTATCTTTTCACGCTCTTTCTCTAACAGTTTATCTTTGATCTTCTGCGACCTGATCTTCCTCTGTCCATCTTTGAAACGTTCTGGAGGTTATACCTAGTTCTTGGCAAGCTAGCTCCAACCGAGCACCTGCGTTTCGTAACTTTGGTTAATGCCATATTCAAGTGCTAAAGAGGACACTGTGTCAGTGGTGGGTGATTCCAACCGGCAAAGGATGCTCTCTTTTAAATCCCGGTCGTGTCTTTTAGCTTTTTTACTCATTTTTCTCTCCTTAGGATGTTTTCGTTATTGCACTTGAAAATCCCTTATGCGACAACTATCCTAACAGACAGGGGAGAAAGATTGTATTAAATGTCTAGCTTGAGTTTTACTAGCCATATTCCATTTTCTCCATGTTTCGTTGAAATCGAGATCTACCGTTTTATGTCCACATTCATTAGGATGAAATTAGTATTTTACTTTCTATTTTATCAGGACTACAACTATATTTTATATTTAATTCAACTGTACCGAAAGACATTTTTGCTAGAAAATTTAATGAAAATAATGTAAGCAAAGCTAATGACTCCAAACTACTCATTTTATCTTTTAAGTACTATAAATGCGCATACTTCACCCTTAATGAAAAGGCCTACTTTTTTAGGCATTATTTTTATGCCTCGAAATAGTCATTTTACATTTGCGGCGATCATTTTAACTTATTCTCGAACTAAAAATATTAATTGACCACCTAATTTCTTGTTTGTTGAATAGCTAATTTTATCAAATAGAACTCTTCTACATAAAACAAACCTGATAATAGCTATTTTTGGCCATTATCAGGTTTTTATTTTTTACTCCCACTCAATTGTAGATGGTGGCTTGGGACTGATATCGTAAACTACCCTATTAATCTCTGGCAGTTCCTTCATAATTCTGTTGGAAATCTTGTCGAGTACCTCGTAGGGAAACCTGTACCAATTTGCAGTCATACCATCTGAACTGTTTACAGCTCGTAGACCTAGCACATAAGCATAGGTACGTTCATCATCTAAGACACCAACAGTACGAGTATTTGTTAATACACAAAAAGCCTGCCAAATATCGTTGTAAAGGCCATGCTTTTTGATCTCATCTATATAGATAGCATCTGCTTTTCTTAAAAGATCAAGTTTTGGCTTAGTTACCTCACCTATGATCCTTATCGCTAACCCTGGCCCTGGAAATGGATGACGCCAAACCATTTCTGCAGGCATACCTAACTTTTCACCGACTTTTCTAACCTCTACCTTAAAAAGGTCTCTCAAAGGTTCGATAAGTTCAAACTGTAAATCTTCTGGTAGACCACCAACATTATGGTGGCTTTTAATAACTGAAGAGCTCCCTGAACCACTTTCAATAACATCAGGGTAGACTGTTCCTTGAGCCAAGAACTTAGCATCACCAATCTTCTTGGCCTCTTCTTCAAAGACACGAATAAACTCATTACCTATTATCTTACGCTTCTGTTCGGGTTCAGTAATGCCTTCGAGAAGTTTGACAAAACGCTTTGAAGCATCAACATGAACTAGGTTCATATTAAAGCGTTCTCTATAGGTGGTAACAACATCCTCAGCTTCTCCTTGTCTCATAAAACCATGATCAACGAAAATACAAGTGAGTTGGTCACCAATAGCTTTATGAACAAGCAAAGCTGTTACTGCTGAATCTACTCCACCACTTAGACCGCAGATTACTTTATCTGTTCCTACTTTTTCTTTGATTTGCTTGACAACTTCATTAATAAATTGATCCATGTCCCATAGCCCTTGAAGCTTACATACTTTAAAAAGGAAGTTTTGCAAAACAGATTTTCCTAATGAAGTATGAAGCTCCTCTAGACTAAACTGTAGACCATAAAGTTTCCTTTGAGGATCTCTTATAGCTACATTCGGCACAGTTTCTGCTGAAGCAATTACTTCAAAACCTTTAGGAATCTCTTTTACTTCATCTTGGCTTAGCAAAAAAGCACTCTCTTTTATGTTGAAAAAAAGATCGCTACTATCTTTGATAGTAAGAGTTGCCTTTTTAGGCTGTTTTATGTCTTTAGCTACAAGTTTACCACCTAAAACATGGACCATAACTTGATAACCAAAACAGATTGCTAAAATGGGAATACCTAAGTTAAAAAGCTCCTCTGGTATAGTCGCCTTGTCATCAAAAACACTGCCTACGCCTCCAGATAGAATAATTCCTTGTGGTTTCTTTGTCTTTGCTTCTTCTAAAACTCTCCCTGGTGAGACTATTTCACAATAGACATGTTGCTCTCGGATCCGTCGAGCTACTAACTGACTGTACTGAGTTCCAAAATCAACAATCAGGATCAGTTCTTGATACAAACGACCCTTCACACTATCACCTCGTTATCTAGTGTAAATCTCAGGCTTCAGCACACCTATATAAGGAAGATTGCGATAAATCTCCGCATAATCGAGACCATAGCCTACAACAAATTCATCGGGTATAGTGAATCCATTATAGTGAACATCAACATCTACTGCCCGCCTTGAAGGCTTGTCTAATAAAGTACAAAGTCTAACACTTGCTGGTTTTCTCGACATCAAATTCTCGACAATATATTTTAAAGTTAAACCTGTGTCTACAATATCTTCTACAATAAGTACATGTTTATCCGTTATGGTAGAGTCAAGGTCCTTATTTATACGTACAACACCTGAACTCTTTGTAGATGCTCCATAACTTGAAACCGACATAAAATCGATCTCCATAGGGAGTTTTACCTCTCTTATTAGATCTGCCATAAAAACTGCTGCCCCACGTAAAATACCAATAACAACCAGTTGTTTATCCTGATAATCTTTGGTGATCTCTTCCCCTAGTTCAGCAACTCTTTTGGTGATCTGTTCTTGGGTAAGAATTATTTTGTCTAAATCATTTTCCATGCTCAAAGCAAACTACTCCTTTCAGCTAATACCTAAGCTAGACGGCACCTTGTGTTAACATTGTTGAATATATGTTTATACGTGTTCACTATAGGGTATTCCTTCTGATATAGCAAATTTCTCTATCATAGGATATAGTTAGTTATGACACTATTGTCTGTTATTTCATTATTGTTTACTCGATTTCCTGCACCAAGAAATGTATACTAAGACAATAACCTCGAAGAAACTGAATGATTTTTTGC
>DUTE01000209.1 GCA_012842235.1 Bacillota bacterium | reverse complement strand
TCAGGAGCATAGTCATCCCCACCATGCTGCCACATAAACATATTAGCATCTGCATAAACATTCTCCGAAAGTCCCCACTGCAGAGCAAGATTAGCATTTTTGAGAATGTTTATGCAGATGCTAATATGTTTATGTGGCAGCATGGTGGGGATGACTATGCTCCTGATTTAAAAAGCTCAGGCTATGACTCTCCTGAGTCTATTAAAGCCTTTAAGGAATATGTTGAGTTTTATACAAAACATAACATTCCCAAAGAAGTACCTTTCTTCCAGGCTTTTAGTAATGGAGAGTTATTCTATATGCTTCAGTATCAAAACACTTATACAAGCTTACGCTCAGCCGCACCTCAAATTGCTGGGAAATGGAGCATGGTACAGGTCCCTGGTGTTTACCGCGACAATAAGCTTGTAAGGACTGCTTCAGCTGGAGGCGCAGCTTTAACTATCTTTGAGAAATCACCAATGAAAAAAGAAGCTTGGAATTTTATTAAATGGATGACTGACGAAAAAGTTCAAGCAGAGTTTTCCCGAAAAGTTATGGCAACGATTCCTGGCTCAATCTTTGTTCCAGCAAATCGTAATGCTGTATTAAATCTTGATATGCCCAAAGAAGATCTTTTGTTAATGCAAAGAGCGTTAGATGAAGGCTCAGCTTCAGTTTATGGTCTTGTGGCACCAAGGTTACGTCGTCGCTACCTTCAATTTGCCACTCAAGAGGCCGTTTTAGAGGGAATTGATCCGGAAGTTGCTATTCGAAAAGCAGCAGCAGAGCATAATGCAGAGATTAAGAAAAAAGAGATCGAATACTCTCGATTTATTTCTAATCTTTTGAAACAGCAACAAAAGAATAAATAGTTTGCTAGAGGAGGCTTTCTATCGGTTGTGGAGCCTCCTTTTAAGTTTTAAAGAATAGTTGCAGGAACTAATGTATTAAGGTGGAAAAAGACAAAGAGAACAATACAAAACTATTTCAAGAGGTGTATATATTGAAAAAACATGTTGTAGGTTTATTAGTGCTATTTTTACTATCTTTTGTGGCAGGGGCAAAAACACTAACTGTTTGGGTTACTGGAGTAAACAACGAAATATTAAACGTTTACAAAGAACTAACTAGAGAGACATTTACGTCGCAGACAGGGATCGATGTAGAGTACACAAACCTCAGTTGGGGAGACTTTGAAACTAGGTTTATTATGGCCGCTGCTTCAGGAGATGCTCCTGATGTAGGTGGAATGGGCCCACTTTTTGCACCTGAGTTAGGTATTAGAGGAGCAATAATTGATTTAAAAGCTACTTTTAGTGATTTTGACGAAGTAGTTGCCAAGCTTTATCCTGCAGTCTTTCGTTCATTAAGCTATGAAGGCTGTGTATTTGGTATTCCTTATGATGCTAACTTTTCTATGGCTGCTTTTCAAAGAGATGATATTTTGAGTGAGCTTGGTGTGAGCAGTATTGATACATGGGACGAGATGAGAAAGATTTTACCTAAACTGCAAGCAAAAGGCAGCAATATGTCTTTGGCTTGGCAGTTATCTACGGACTTATATGATGATCTTAATATGTTGATGTGGCAAAACGGTGGTGACGATTATACACCTGATCTCAAAAGATCTGGGTATGATCAACCTGATACTATACGAGGTTTTATTGATTATGTAGAACTATATACAAAGCATAAAATAGCTAGGGCTCATCCTCAAATTCAAGGTTTTTCAGATGGTAGTTTGTTCTATTTTGTACAACAACCAGGTTGGTATGCTAATCTTAAAATGTCACATCCTCAGTTAGCTGGCAAATGGAGTTTAGTTCAGGTACCTGGCATTGTCAAAGATGGAAGTTTAAACAGAACAAGCTCTGTTGCTGGTGATGCATTAACTATATTTAAAACATCAAAAATGAAGGCTGAAGCATGGGATTTTATCAAATGGATAACCTCGACACCAACCCAGATTGAACTAGCCAAACGTAGTATGGCTAGAGTAGCAGGCACAATGGTCCTACCAGCTGATTTAGATGCAATTATGCAGGTGGGATTACCACAAGAGGATTTAGCAGTCTATCAGAATGCTCTACAAGTCGGTACAACTTCTGTTTATGGTCTTGTTGCTCCAAGGCATAGAAGACGTTATCTGCAAATGGCTGCAGAGGAGGCAATTTTGTATAATGTAGATCCTGAAACAGCGATACCGTAGTTCCTGGTTATGCTCATTT
>DUTE01000208.1 GCA_012842235.1 Bacillota bacterium | reverse complement strand
TTGTATTATGAATATGTATTCATAATGAGCTAGTTTAACAGAATATGTCATTTGTCCCTCCTAGTAGTTAGCTTTATTCAGTATTTTATTACAGGCCATTTTTACTACATTCTTAAAAAAGAGAGCCTTGCCCAGTGATTTCTGATTCAATCATCAGTGGTCTTTGGGTGTAGAATTGGTCTAGTTTTAGTACCTGATATTCTAAAGAGTTTTCATCAAGCCCCCTAAGGTCCCTTTTGGGGAAAAACTCTATTTTTTGTCTGCCAACATATTTATGCTTGCTGTTTATATTACCTGGATCGTTAATCAACCTTTCCACTAACTCTAAGGATTCCTTTGCAAGAGCAAGTTTATTTGGAGCAGTTGAATTTAGGTGTAAACAGTTCATAACACAACCAAGAATAACATCTATAAACTGTATAAAATGTGAATGGATATCATGTCCATCTTCTTTTCTATGATCAGAATCAATAAATCTGATAGAGTCACTAGCAATATAGACTTTTTCATCTTGTTCATTTATCTTAAATATTGCATGCCAGGGGAAATACTTGTGATGCTCTTGGTTACCTCGATCATGATAAATATCTTGAACGATAATTCTATCGTAAGCGGCAAAGTATGATTTTAGCGACTTGGTAATCGCCGTTCTAAAAAACCTATTATAGATAGTAGAATGCCGATCTTGTTGACTACTTGGCCCGAATCTGTCTCTATCCAAATTTGTAAGATCAAGTCCTAAAATATAGAAATAGATGTTCTCTCTATCAGCTAACCAATACTGTACCCATTTACTTGCAATCTGGTACTTTATTGAGTTATCAAGTTTTTGATAGTGAACTTCAGTATTATTTTTGGCATGCCACTTACATTCCTCTTTACAATCTCCCCATTTTCTTTTAGGATTTGCTAAACAGCGTAAGTTAACTAATTCCTTGTATATTTGTTGAGCTTTACAATCAGGAACTATAAGAAGGCCCATATAAGTCCACTTGTGGTTTGTATCTGATAAAGGTAACTTTAGAACACATTCTTTGATCTCATCACAATAAAGATTTACATATACCTTGTTCATTTTAACCCCTCTAATTCGTTTCTCGTCACACCTTACATTTTTTTCTACCTTCTTACTTAGTGAAAGCAGGCTACTAACATATGTTAGTAGCCTGCTAACCTGCTTTTTAATACTTAAATATGGAAAACTCACTAATCTCTACATCACAAAAACTATTCAAAATAGAAACACTGCCATCAAATAGTGCCCCATCAGAATCATCGACAACATCGACTAACTTGTGGTATTTAGACTCTCCCTGAGCTCGTAGATAAAGAACAATATGATCATTCTTGAGAAAGCCAACAAATTCATGTGGTACATTTTGTTCGACTGCAGGATACACAAATAAAGAATCAGTTATTTGCTCGTATTTGTCCCAGCTTCCCTCAAAACGAGCAAAAAATGTCTGATCGCTTGGATTTGCGGCAAAACTTATGCCATAACCATTAAAGCCAGGTTCTGCACCTCTTAAAAAGAAACGAACATAGTACCACTGTGATGGTGCAGCAGCAACAAATTTGCTTCTAACAATAAAATCATCAAATTCGTCGTCTAAAAAGATTTGCGCTTCATTATGTTCTCCTCCAGGATTGGCCATTATTTTGTCATCTATATCCCATGTCTCGGAACCAGAGACAAGCCAATCAAATGGATCATATGGAGCCCCGTATAGTTTCTTATTAGAAAACTTCATAGTATCACCAATTGGTAATTCTTCTTCTAGGTCGAGCCATTTAACTAAGGCATTCTTCTCTGAATTGTAAGTAAGTTCAACATTACCTTTTTCATCGGCAACAAAGGTTTTTTCACCAATCTTCACTTCGGCAAAAGGCGCTCCATTCCCATCTGGCAAAACCACTTTTGCCGTTAAAGAAGCAGCAAAACTAGTTAAAGACAACATTACAATTAGTGTTAACACAGAGACCAACGTTCTTTTCATCTACAGCACCTCTTTCTAACATATAGAATCAACTCTTAAAACAACCTCGCTCAAAATTAGCTATGCTACCTAGTGTTTTTCTTCAGGAAAAATATATTAAACTAAACTTTTTGTTCCCAAACATAGAATAAATACACAAGTAGCACTGTGATCACAAACGCTAGCTACTAGATATGTT
>DUTE01000207.1 GCA_012842235.1 Bacillota bacterium | reverse complement strand
GCTAATAAGAAACAGTTTTAAAATAGCAAAACCACTGTACTTTTTGTCAGTGGTTTTTTTATTTACTTGCACATTTTTATCTACAATAAACTAAGGCTTAAGAATTTCTGTTGCCAAAAAGATAGTAATCTAACCATTGATAAGCGATAGACAAAGCCTTTTTTTCGGGATCATGTCCACTTCTATGGTTATACATACCGATATCATCTTCTTTGCCATATAGTGCATATACCTTTTTTGCCGCATCTATATAATTCCAGCTATTGTCGTTATCAGCAGAATCTCCAGCAATCAGCAAAAGAGGCCTTGGTGCTATTAGCCCTAATAGCTGATGATGATCTAAAGTAAACTTTGGATCTTTTATTTCTTCTCCAAGATACCAAGGTGCATCCCAGTTACAGAAAGAAAGACCTATACCAAGTTCACTTAGAACTGAGGCTTTGATTCTATCATCAAAAGCTGCAGAATATAAACCCATCTTACCCCCTAGAGAGTGTCCCATGGCACCAATATTGTCCTTATCGACAAAAGGAAGGCTTGTAAGGTAGTCGAGCACACGACTAGAGTCAAAGGCTACCTTAGAAAGACCTTTTAAGCTAGGATAAAGGTTCTTCATTCGAGTAACACCTTCTAAATAGTTGTCACCCTGACCGTAACCTTGATAAAACCATCTCATAATAATTACAACATAGCCTCTTTCGACTAAATGTTTCGCAAAAAACCTGTTTGGTGTATCTAGGAAATGCTTCCCACCACGATTTTCGCCGATCATTGTATCAATATCGTAATAATAGACTAATACTGCAGGCTTTTTTTTGTCTATATTTTTCGGAACCATTAAATAAGTTTTTTCATAATAGTCTGGCTCAGTCTGAACATAAACAAGTCTACCTTTGTAGTTAGGACGATCTTCCCAGTTACTCTCTTTTACTTTGGGGAAAAAAGGAGCAAACGGAGGCTTACCAATAAAGTCAAGCCACTTTTGTTGAATATCCTCTTTTTTTATCTGCCAATCAGCAAGAGTTTCCTGAGGTTTTATTAGTTCTAACGAATTTAGATAAGACAATTCTTGCGGCCTTTGATTAACAATCTTTTTTATGTCCAATAACTTCACCTCACAAAAAAAATGGCGGCGTTTGCCGCCACTATTTTTTTAGAAATCAAAATCGATCTCCTCGAAGTCTATCTCTTCAAGATCATAGCCTTTAGGAGCTGCTTCTTTGCTAGCAGGATCGCCAAGAACTTCCATTTCATCCATAAAAACCCAAACATCAACATTAAACTTTAGGGCAACAAATCTTGCTTTTTCGCCGCTTGTTTCAAACTCAATTTTTTTCAGATAAGTACCTTCTTGAGGCATCTCATCTTCGAAAAACTCTTGATAATCAAGTATACGCCATCTCTTACCATCTGTTGAAGTTGCTAAGCTATAAAGGGTCGGTACATGGCTACCTACGCCTTCTTGGTTAAGGAAATTAGCAGTAACCAAATCGATTTTATAAACATCTTCAAGATCGATAATAACTATGCGAAAATCTTCTCTTAGGTGAGCATGGAATCTAACATCAGCATAATTAGGATTGGCATATTGACCATCTGTTAGCTCTCCGCCATCGTCAGGATATTTCTGATGAGGCTCAATATTATAAACATAGTTCTTGTTTAAGGCCAAATTTGTATTTTCAGCATAAGCCAACCCAGCTAACAGTGTAACAACCAATAATACCAACCACAAACTTCTTTTCATAATTAGCACCCCCATTTTTTATAAATCGAAGTCTATAAGATCAAATTCTATTTCATCAACATAAACACCTTGAGGTGGTTTTGCTTTAGTAGAATTATCCCCCCAAACTTCGATTTCATCCATAAAGACCCATGTACTACCGTGGATTCTTATTGCTACAAACCTGGCTTTTTTTTGAACATTATCCACTAAATGCTTGTAAGTAACAATTTTGTTCTGTGGAAGATCTCTGTAATCATAAATCACATTACTTATCGCTTCCCATTCGATCCCATCTTCTGATATTGCCACGGCAACACCGACGGGAAAGAAAATTGCTTCATCGGTAGATCTCAAAAACCCTACAGACACTCGATCGATCTGATAAAGATCTCTCAAGTCTAACGCAACGAACTGCTCTCTATTGGTAAAACCAACCCAAGCGAAATCTTTGTAATCTGGATACCCAAATCTTCCATCTGTAAGCTTGAGACCATCATCTGGATATTTCCAATCTGCTTCATGTGCAAGAAAATACTCTTTACCTTTTGCTAAATTGACTTCAAGAGCCAAAGACCAATTAGTAAAAAGCAGAAATATAAGGGAGATCGCAACGAACTTGCGCAATCGATCCCTCCTTTCTCTTTACCTGAAGTCTTTACTATACTGTTCAAAAGTTCCAGGTTTCTAATTAAGTTATTCCACCGACAG
>DUTE01000206.1 GCA_012842235.1 Bacillota bacterium | reverse complement strand
CCGTTTTTTATTTCACCTGAATTAACAGAGGGAAAATATTGTGAAAAAAACTAAAAGGGAAATCGACAGGGAATACAACAAAAGCAATAGGCCTTAAAAAACTCTGCAATAGAGATGATATCTAAAAAAGAGCCGTGCTCGAAAGCCGAGTGCTCGAAATATCTAAAAAGAGAGTCGCCATTTCTGGCGACTTTTGTTGTTTTAACCACTCCACACACAGGAATAGTTTTTTATGTCCATTTTTAGCAAACGAGTCTAGAGCCGCTGCGAACTAAACTATGCGGCAAAAAAGATCATATCCGACAATGATATCTTGGAGATTTAGAAGAAATCAATCTACTAAGCAACAAGGTGTAGATAGAAATAACTTGTTAACGGTAGATCATTTTTCTAGGGGTGACTTAAGAGATTAAAGAGTCTGAAAACAAGGCAGACCAAAAATCGCTAATAGACATATCCTCTTACATATAGGTAGCAATATTCTAATATGGTTAATGGTATTGGCATATTTTATCGTTATATCTGCCAAGACATTTGCTAAAGTGTTTGTTATAGTTTAAGTGAATGAGCATATTCAAGGAGGTGGTAGAGGTGTACAATCCTTGTGCAAGAATCAGTCTAGTAACAGATCAAAAAACAAAGACTGAAGTAGAAAGTGCAAGAGCAATAAGGCCAATAGGCAAAGAACCGTTTTTGCTTACAGATGACTTTCCCTTTGGTATAGCTCATTTCTACTATACCTCCTACTATCAGATGCAACCTCACAAACATGCTGAATTGGAGATTATTTATAGTGTTAGTGGCAAAGGTTATCTGTTTGCCGGTGATGAGATTTTACCTCTTAAACCTGGTGATGTTGCCATAACAAATAGTGAAGAAGTCCATCGAGTAATGCCTGATCCTAAACAACCAGGCTCACTTATTGTTATTATGTTTAAGGCAAAGATGCTTGAGTTTCTTCCCAATATTGAGGAGCTCTGTACCATTTTTTATAACGAAAACTTAAAAAGAAGAATACGCTTAAACACAAAAGAAAGAGAAGAGATCGACGCAATTCTCGAAAGTCTACTCAATGAGTTTGAAAAGGAAAACAAGTTTTTTGAAGATCTTATATGTGCTCGGTTAACCGAGATGTTAATTCTTTTGCACCGTCTTTTTATGACACAAAAAAATGATGTAATCGAAGAGGAAGAAGGTGTAGGCCAAAGAGTTAAGGAGGCAATGGAGTTTATTGATAACAATCTTCATATGCCTATAACTGTAGCTGGTGTTGCTAACCAAGTACACTTAAGTGCATCACATTTGAGCTCACTATTTAAGCAAAAAACAGGCATGACAATCTACAACTACATTATCTCTAAACGTTTGATTCTTGCAAGAAAACTTTTGGTAGAGACCGACAAACCTGTGGAAATCATAGCTGAAGAATGTGGTTATAGTGATGTTTCTAGCTTTATCCGTTGTTTTAGAGAACGAGTAGGTACAACACCAGGGCAGTATCGTCGTGGGTCAAGGTAAATAAAGGAGGAAGTTAAGATGGCAAAAGTTGCTTTAATAGGTGCAGGTAGTGTTGTCTTTTCTAAACAGCTCACATATGACATTCTTTCTTATCCAGAGATGAAAGATTCTCTTATTGCTCTTCATGATATCGATCCTGTAAGGCTCGATACTGCAGAAAAAGTAGCGACAAAACTTGTCGAAAAGCTTGGTAGCCATGCTAAAGTAGAAGCTACACTAGATCGTAAAGAAGCACTTAAAGATGCAGATTATGTAATTGTTATGGTTCAGGTAGGTATGCATGAAGCAACATTGATCGATTTTAAAATCCCTGAAAAATACGGCCTTAAACAGACTATTGCAGATAGCTACGATGTAGGCGGAGTCTTTCGTTTCTTAAGGTCGTTCCCTTTTTATCAAGGCCTTGTGGAAGATATGGCTTTAGTCTGTCCTGATGCTTATCTTCTCAATTACACAAACCCAATGCCTATGAACATGCTTTCTGTTTTTCGCCTCAACCCTGATATTAAAGCAGTAGGCCTATGCCATAGTGTACAGGGAACAGCAGGGATGCTTGCCAATATTCTTGATGTGCCTTATGAAGAGTTAGAGTATAAAGTTGCCGGTCTTAATCATCAGGCTTTCTTTCTTTCACTAAAACACCAAGGCCAAGATCTCTATCCTAAGTTAAGAGAGCTTGTTGCCGATCCAGAAAAAGTCAAAGATAAAGAAGATAAATACGATTGGATGACAAGATGGGATGCAGTAAGAGTAGAACTCTTTAGGAGACTTGGTTACTACATCACAGAATCAAGTGAGCATAATGCAGAATACTGCCAGTACTTTATTCAACATGAAGATTATATTGATAAGTACCATATCCCTATTGATGAATATATACGCCGTTCAGAGTGGAATTTATCTGAATTTGAACGTATTCGCAAGGTTGTTAGTGAAGGTGGAGATGTAGATGTCCATCTAAGTGCTGAGTATGCAGGCTCGATTATCTATGCCCTAGAGACTGGAAAGACAACCTCTTTTAACGGTAATGTCTTAAACAAAGGTCTTATTACCAACTTACCAGATAATATCTGTGTAGAAGTTCCCTGCCTTGTGAATAGAGCAGGCATACAGCCAACCTATATAGGTGATCTACCTATTCAGTGTGCAGCACTAAATAGACCTCTTGCCTCTTCGATGGAGCTTGCAGTTGAAGCTGCCTTAACTGGTAAGAAGGAATATGTCTACCAAGCAGTCATGATGTCCCCACATAGTTCATCAGTTCTTACATTAGATGAGATTTGGGCTATGTGTGATGAACTAATCGAAGCTCACGGTGATGCTTTACCAAAGCTTTCCTAAATCCCTAGGAAGGAGGGTGTTCATTGATTAATACAAATAATTTAATGCAAAACCTCTTTCTTTCTTCAAATTTTGTCTCTCGGTCGATTTCTGCAGAAAACCCAACTGGAGAAAAAAACATGGGTGCTAGAGCCAAAGAGGGTGTAGCTAGTCATGCTGCAAGAGACTTAGGTCTAGGTTGGAAAGTAAATCCTTATATTATCTTAAAACCTAACGAAGAAACTGTACTTGCAGATATAGAAGGACCTGGGATTATTGAGCAGATGTGGATGACACCTCTTGGCGTTTGGCGATTTTTAATCTTAAGAATCTACTGGGATGACGAAGAAAATCCATCTGTAGAGTGTCCTTTAGGAGATTTCTTTGGTCTTGG
>DUTE01000018.1 GCA_012842235.1 Bacillota bacterium | reverse complement strand
ATAATTGGTTTAAAAAGGCAAAATAAAAATCCCACTGTATTTTTCCTTACAGCCCTATAGTAGCTAAATGTTCTCTGTAACGGTTTCCCCTCCTTTGGTTTTTTTGTTTGTGCTAAATACAACAGGAGCACAGGGATAAAAGGTAGATAAGTAAATACTTTAATTAACCTGCTATCCTGCTTTTCTTTTTCCATGTGAAATAGATAATATATTGCCAATAAGGCATTTAGACCATTAAATCCTTAAGCCAGCCAAATACTTTGTATTAATACCACTAAGGCCATAATTAATACACCTAATGCTGCACCTGCAACTACTTCTAAGTTATTATGAATATCACCTTCGACACGGCTTTGAGCAACTAAAAATGCTAAAACATAACCTAGTACAGAGACAAGTAAGCTCTCTGAATAGAAAAAGATCGCTGTAGCTATGCCAAACGCTAAGGTAGCATGTCCCGACGGCCAACCACCTTTAAGAGGGGTTTTAGCCCCTGAAGCCCCTTTTAAAAATATTACAATAACAAAACATACTGCTAAACCCACAACAATAAGATCAGCAGGATGTGTATTTATAACCTGTCTTAATGGGGATCTAGTGATATTAATTAATCTTTGACCAAATAAAAACCAACCGATCGCAACTGCGTTTAGTGCTGCCATAAACACTGCAGCAGCAGCTATGTCCTTAGCTTTACGTGCTAAGGGATGGTACTCTTTTGTGATTAAGTCAATTGTCTTTTCGATGGCAGTATTAACCAATTCTAGTGATATTACAAGTGAAATAGTAAAAAAAAGGATCATTAGTTCGGTTCGTGATAGATCTAAAATCATCCCTAAAAGCAATACCAACACTGCGGTTATTAGGTGCATACGCATATTGCGCTCACTCTTTACTGTTTCAATTAAACCATTAATTGCATTATTGAAACTTTCGTAAAGAGATTGGTTTTTCTTGTCCACCTTTTCTCACCGACCTTTTAGACCGTTAACGCATTAGACCTACCTCAGCCATAATCTCTTCTTCTTTTTCACGCATTTTTTCTTTGTCGTCTTTATTTATGTGGTCATATCCAAGTAAATGCAGTAATCCATGGACGGCTAAATAACATACCTCCCTGTCGAAAGAGTGCCCATAATCTATAGACTGTTCTTTTGCTCTTTCTAGAGAGATGTAGATATCACCGAGATTATCCTTTTCCCAAGCAAATGCAGTATCATCATCATTTAAGGCAAAAGAAATAACATCTGTTACTTGGTCTTTATCTCTATAATCTCTATTTATCTTTTGTATTTGAATATTATCTACAAAGATAATGCTCATTTCCTGGTTAGACAAACCATGAATCTCTGCTGCTTTATTCATAGTCTCTGTTAATTTGGTAACAAGATTCCTGTTTACAGGAATCTTGTTTTGTGTGTTTTCAATGTAAACTTCCATTGGTTATCACCTTACATCTTCTGCCCTGGGTACTTGATCCTTGTATGATAAACACCTGAGGCCACTTTGCTCATTACTTCTGCTATTATGTCTAGTTCTTTAAGGGT
The DNA here is from genome assembly GCA_012842235.1 of Bacillota bacterium. Classification (GTDB taxonomy): domain Bacteria; phylum Bacillota; class DTU065; order DTU065; family DTU065; genus DUTE01. Next base: position 290 of record DUTE01000018.1, on the reverse strand, counting down.
AAGATCACAGTCACTTAACTGACCATTATCTAATTTTGCTTTAATGATATTTTTAATCATACCTTGCACCTTATCAAAGGTAGGGTTAGTTAAAGAACGAACTGCAGCTTCTGATGAATCTGCTAACATCAAGATAGCTGTCTCTTTAGATCGAGGTTTTGGTCCAGGATAACGAAAATCTTCTGCTAAAACAGGGTTTTGTTCTGTCTTGACAGCTTTTTGGTAAAAGTACTGTACCATAGATGTACCGTGATGTTCAGCTATAAAATCTATTATCACATCGGGAAGTT
>DUTE01000205.1 GCA_012842235.1 Bacillota bacterium | reverse complement strand
GTTTCCGGGGTGCTCGAAGAGATCAATGATTCATTAGGAGGTTATCTACGAGGACTAATCATTGTTGCTTTTTTAGTTGGCATTCTTGGCTTTTTGGCGATGTTGATTTTGAAAGTAAATTATGCTCTTTTAATCGGGGCTATTGTTGGTTTTACTAATCTAATACCTTATTTTGGGCCAGTAATAGGAGCTATACCAGGAGTAGTCTTAGCTTTTTTCTCTTCGCCTTCAAAAGGCCTATGGGCAATATTGGCTTTTATTATTATTCAGCAGATAGACAATGTTGTTCTTACTCCAAAGATTGTCGGGCAACATACCGGTCTTCATCCAGTAACAGTTATCATGGCAGTCTTAGCAGGAGAAAGACTTTGGGGATTTGGAGGTATGTTAGTTGCAGTTCCGCTTGTTGCCATAATAAAAAGCACTTTATATTCAATATACAGGCGTTTAATAAGGGCTAGCCTCATTGACTAATTACCTACTTGTTAGTATTATTAAACAAGATGTAACGGAGGTGAAGAACCTAAAAAGGTTCGTGCTATGATAACAGCTAATCAATTAAGGAAGATGTATTTAGAGTTTTTCCAGGAAAAGTCTCACAAGGCACTTCCTAGTTTTTCTTTGATACCTAAATCTGATCCCACATTGCTACTTACCGGTGCGGGAATGGTACCTCTAAAACCTTACTTTTTAGGTGAAGCAACACCGGAATCGACAAGGATAACAACCTGTCAAAAATGTATGCGCACAGGTGATTTGGAAAATGTGGGCCGTACCAAAAGGCATCTTACATTCTTTGAAATGTTAGGGAACTTCTCTTTTGGAGACTATTTCAAGGAAGAAGCGATCGCCTTTGCTTGGGAATTTGTTACTGAAAGATTAAAAATGCCCAAGGATAAGCTCTGGGTTACTATATACCTAGATGATGACGAAGCATTCGATCTTTGGGTGAAGCAAGGCCAGCCTAAAGAGAGAATTGTTCGCTTAGGCAAAGAAACAAATTTTTGGGAACTTGGTACAGGACCATGTGGTCCAAATTCAGAGCTTTTTATTGACTTAGGTGAGGATGTTGGCTGTGGTAAAGCAGATTGTGGCCCTGAGTGTGAATGTGGCCGTTTTTTAGAGTTCTGGAATCTAGTATTTATTCAATTCCATAAAGATGCTAAGGGTAATTACACACCACTAAAGCAAACAGGTATCGATACTGGAATGGGTCTAGAACGAATGGTTGTAATTTTACAAGGAGTAGATAATGTTTTCGAAATCGATCTTAACCGACCAATTGTCGACAAGATTGCTTCCTTAGCCGGAACTACTTACGGAACTAATGAAGAAGAGACAACCTCTATTCGTGTAATTACAGATCACTGTCGGGCTATGACCTTTATGGTCTCAGATGGGATTATGCCCTCAAATGAAGGTAGAGGTTATGTTCTTAGAAGAATTATCCGCCGGGCAATTCGCTTTGGAAAACTTATTGGTATAAATGATCCATTTCTTACTAATGTGGTAGATGTTGTTATTCAACAGATGAAAGATGGTTACCCTGAATTAGAGGAGAATAAAGATCATATCTTTAAGATCATCTCCTTAGAAGAAAAGAGATTTCAAGCAACTTTAGATCTAGGTCTGAACTTACTAGAAGATCTTCTTGACCGTTTAGAAAAAGACGGTAAGAAAGTTCTCTCTGGTGAAGAGGTATTTAAGCTCTATGATACCTATGGTTTTCCTCGGGAGCTAACAGAGGAAATAGCCAATGAAAGGCATTTTGAGATTGATCATGAAGGCTTTGAAAAAGCTTTGAAAAAACAGCG
>DUTE01000204.1 GCA_012842235.1 Bacillota bacterium | reverse complement strand
CACAATATTAACTCAGTCTTCCATTCTCTTATGGTTAATGATAAACTTACAATAAAAAAAGCAGCAAAAAAATCTATCTCAACTAATGATCCGCTATTGCCTCTTGACGAAAATAACTTGATTTTAAGAGCTATAGCCGAACTAGAAAAAGAGGTTAGTAAAGAACTTAATTGTGCCTTTGTCTTGGAAAAAAGGATACCTGTAGCTGCAGGTCTTGGTGGAGGCTCAGCTAATGCTGCAGGAGCGTTAATTTTGGCCAATAAGCTTTTTAATCTTTGTTTAACCGATGACGATCTTTCTTTAGTAGCAGCAAAAGTAGGAGCAGATGTACCGTTTATGTTAAAAGGTGGAGCAGCCTTAGTGGAGGGGATTGGTGATAAGATTACACCTATTGAACCAGCACCAGATTGGGGCTTGCTATTAATTAAACCACCTTTTGGTATTAAAACTAAAGAAGCCTATCAATTACTTGATAAAGAACAAATAGAACATTTTGATGTCAATAGAGTTGTTTTAGCCATGAAAAATCAAGACTATAAGGCTCTAACTAATGCTTTAGGCAATTCCTTTGCTAAACCTATCTTTAAGAGGTGTCCTTCGTTACAGATGATTGCCTCAGAACTTGAAAACTTAGGTATAAGCACTTTTTCTTTAACAGGAAGTGGGCCAACTATCTTTGCTTTCACAGAGAATAATCTAGCGGGGGATACTTTGCAAGAAAACCTAGAAAAGAGACTAGATAACTGGTATTGGCCAGAAAATCATGGGAATGATCCCTTAATTAGCAAGGGAAAAGATGAAAAGCCTTGGATTTGTTTTACTCATCTTAGTCCTCAAGGCTGGTTTCTATCTACTATGTGAGAATCCAAATAATTAGATTATAAATTTGTCTATGAAAGGGGGTAGGCCGGTGGCACAGTATTTCTGTGCATTATCGGTAATAATATGGGTCGTTTAGGACCAATACAATTAGATAATTATCAACCACTGCGAGATTTAGTTTTTGAAGCTTTACGTGAAGCCATTATCAATGGCACATTAAAACCAGGAGAACGTTTAATGGAGGTTCAACTCGCAGAGGAGATGGGAGTAAGCCGTACTCCTGTTAGAGAAGCAATAAGAAAGTTAGAATTAGAAAAGCTAGTGGTAATGGTACCAAGAAAAGGTGCATATGTAGCAGATATTTCCAAAACTGAAATCGCTGAGGTTTTTGAAATCCGCAGGGCACTCGAGGGTTTAGCTGCCCAACTTGCAGCAGATCGAGCTACCGATGACCAACTAGAGACACTCGAACGCTATCTTTTTAGAATCTCTGAAGCCATCGATAAGGGAGATTTAGAAGCGACGATAATGTTAGATACAGAGTTTCATAACGAACTTTACCAAGCGGCAAATAATGAACGTCTTGGTGAGATGATAAATAATTTAAGAGAGCATATCCAAAGATATCGTTCAACCTCACTAGCACATCCAGGCCGCATGAAACAGGCACTCTCTGAGCATCGTCGTATAGTTGAATCAATAGGTAAAAGAGATGCTACTTTGGCAAAAAAACTTGCAGAAGAACACATCATAAACGCTGAAAACAGCTTGATGCAAGCAATTTTCCGCAAGGGTAAATAAAAGGCCATTTTAACTTAATGGTCTTTCTTCTCTTAGGATATCAACAAAAGGGGGGTGTAGCGGTAAGCTTTAGCTTTAACCGCTTAAGAGTGACAAAAGTTGATGTTGTAATCCTTGCCGGGGCTCCAAACAAAGGCCCTTTAGCTGAAGTTAGTGATGTTTCTTGGGAAGCTATGGTAAGTGTTGGTGGCAGGCCTATGGTCAATTATGTATTAGAGACTGTGTTGGGGATAAATAATCTAGGAAAGGTTGTTCTTGTAGGACCTTCAGAACTACAAAACTCTAATCCCAATATTATCTATACACCCTGCAAAGATAGCCTAATGCATTTACTCCTTCTTT
>DUTE01000203.1 GCA_012842235.1 Bacillota bacterium | reverse complement strand
TTTACCGCAATATCACCGCTAGTATCTTTCAGACCAGATTCTTGCAGTTCTTTGCCTAGCATCGCCCATGTAGCTAACTCGGCCATAGGAACATTTGTGACCTTACTCATAAAAGGCACTGTTCGTGATGCTCGAGGGTTAACTTCTATAATATAGACATCATCATGATCTACAACAAACTGAATATTAATAATACCAACTGTTTTAAGAGCTAAAGCTATTTTTTCTGTATATTCTACAATAGTCTGTTTTGCTTTCTTAGATAAGCTTATAGGAGGATAAACGGCAATTGAATCACCAGAGTGAACCCCTGCTCTTTCAATGTGTTCCATAATACCTGGGATAAAGACTTTTTTACCGTCACAGATTGCATCTACTTCTGCTTCTTTTCCCTGAATATATCTATCTATCAAGATTGGATGCTTCGTAGAGATCTTAACTGCTTCTTGAAGATATGTTTCTAGTTCTTCATCGCTATAAACTATCTCCATAGCCCTACCGCCTAGGACATAAGAAGGCCTTACTAAAACCGGATAGCCTATAGAATTAGCTGTGTTTAGAGCTTCGTTCTTTGTTCTTACCGCAGCACCTTTAGGCCTTTGAATTTGTAAAGACTCAAGCAATGCTTCAAACCTTTCACGATCCTCTGCAACATCTATAGAATCTACTGTAGTACCAAGAATCTTAAATCCTGCCTTTTGAATATCTTCAGCAAGTTTAATGGAAGTCTGTCCACCAAACTGTACAATTACACCAAGAGGGTTTTCCCTTTCTAAAATAGGGTAGACATCCTCAAAAGTAAGAGGTTCAAAATAAAGTCCATCTGATATGTCAAAATCAGTTGAAACTGTTTCTGGATTATTATTAATAATTACCGCCCGATAACCTGATTTTTTTAACGTTTTTATTGCATGTACCGTAGCATAATCAAACTCAAGACCTTGACCAATGCGTATTGGCCCAGAACCAATCACCACTACAGATTGTCCTTTTTTCAAAAAAAGCTCATCTGTACCACTATAAGTAGCGTAAAAGTAGGGCGTATTAGTTTCTATTTGTGCAGCACATGTATCAACCCTTTTATAAACAGGCTTTAAGCCAAGCTCTTTTCGTAGTTGAAAAATTTCTTCTTCAGTAAGTCCCCAAGCTAAAGCAATTTCTTTATCGCTAAAGCCTAGTTCCTTTAAATCTCTAAGGTGTACTTTGTCGTTCTTTGAAGAACTAAGAACCTTTATCGCTGCTTCGATCTCTTCTAAAAACGTAATGTTTATCTTAGTGATTTCAGCTAACTCTTCTGCAGTATAACCATTTTTCAAGGCCTCTTCTATGATAAAAATTCTTCTATCATCAGGAGTTTTTAGATATTTATCCCACTCGTCGATACTTGGCAAATCTGGTTCGTACTCTAAACCACGCATGGCCTTTTTTAAGGCCTCCATAAAAGAGCGGCCGATTCCCATAACTTCACCAGTTGCTTTCATCTGAGTGCCTAATCTTCTATCCCCACTTTTGAATTTATCAAAAGGCCAGCGGGGTATTTTAACTACGACATAGTCTAAGTTTGGCTCAAATGCAGCTGTAGTCTTTTGAGTAAGGGGGTTTGTGATTTCAGAAAGTGTATAACCTAGTGCTAGTTTAGCTGTTACCCTAGCAATTGGATAACCAGTAGCTTTAGATGCTAGTGCACTTGATCTACTTACTCGAGGATTAACCTCTATAATGTAATATTCATTTTTATCTGGATGAAGAGCAAACTGCACATTGCAACCACCTTCAATTTTTAAGGAGCGAATTATCTTAAGAGCTGAATTTTTCAGTGTTAAATACTCTTCTTGGGTTAAGGTTAAAGCTGGTGCTACAACAATACTATCCCCTGTGTGTATACCTACAGGATCAATATTTTCCATACTGCAGACTGCAATAGCGTTATCTTTTTTATCCCTTATTACTTCAAATTCGATTTCCCTGTAACCGGCAACGGATTTTTCAATTAGTACTTGTCCTATGGGGCTTAGCTCTAAGCCTTTGGTAACTATTTGCAAAAGCTCATCTTGAGTCTCTGCTAGCCCACCACCTGTCCCACCTAAAGTAAATGCTGGTCTAACTACTAAAGGATACCCTAACTCGTTTGCCACATCTAAAGCTTCATTGACACTATTTACAGTTTCTCCCGGACAGATTGGCTCACCAATAGACTCCATTAATTCTTTAAAAAGTTCTCTATCCTCAGCTTTTTCTATTGCTTCAAGATTTGTCCCTAAAAGCCTTACATTGTATTTATCTAAGATTCCTGATTTAGATAGTGTTAGAGCCATATTCAAACCGGTTTGGCCACCTAAACCGGCAATAAATCCATCTGGGCGTTCTTTTTTAATGATCTGTGCTGTAATTTCAGGTGTGATTGGTTCAAGATAAACTTTATCAGCCATCTCTTTATCGGTCATGATAGTTGCAGGATTTGAATTTAGAAGAACTACTTCAATACCTTCTTCTCTTAGACTTTGACAGGCCTGAGCACCTGCATAATCAAACTCTGCTGCTTGACCAATAACAATAGGACCTGATCCTATAACCAGTACTTTTTGAATCGATGGATCTTTCATAGGCCTGCCCTCCTTAAAATTTTCGTTAAAACATTTTTCTCTGGAAAAAACTCTATACCAATTATATTGTTAGACAAATAACCTGCCGGTCTATTTGTAGAAAGCTCTTCGTAAATAACCTCACCAGGAACTTTTTTTAATCTTTTAGTCGCTCTAATCTTTGCTGTGAGTATTTCTTGAGTTTCTTTATCTAGAAACGAATGGTTTTCACTAAAAAGAACACTTTCTTCTATTACTCCGCCAAGTTCCTTGGCTAGTTCATAAGAAGCTTCTGCGATAGCTATAATAGGTAAATCAAGCTCTTTTAGCTTGACTAAATTTTCTTTTGAAGAGATCAATTGATTATCTGTAAGAACAATAGCTTCTGTCTGAAAAAACCTAGAGGGGATTTCTGCTTCGTAGATACTAAGATCATACCCGAGTTCTACTAGATCCCGAAGTAGACTCTCTGGTGTGCCACCACCCAAAATAGCTAACCTTGGGCCATGGTTGGGAAGACGACGTGGTAATATCTTTTCGTCTGAAAGAATCAACTCTTCATTAGTAAAAATTTCGCCAAATACATAGTCATCTTGAATATGAAGTGCTACAGCTCTCGTATCCACGCCTTCTAAAAGCGATATTCCTCTGCTTTTATAAAATTCTTTGAGTCTTTGGCCATTTCTGGTATTGGCAATCTTCTGAACTACTACACCACTAGCTTTACATGTATAGTTTTCCATCTCTTTTAATTTTAAAGGTGAAAAGCCTGCTTCAGGAAAACTAAAAACTAAAATTAGCCCTTTTGCAGAGATGTCTGTAGGGATCTCTACAAAATTATTAGCATGCACCATAACAACTTGTCCTTCACATCTACCGAAACCCGATTTGGCAGAAAAAAAAGTACCATCCGTGAGGTAGAGTCCTTTATCTTTCTTCATAGACTATTTTCCCTCCTTTGATGGTAAGAACGACACAACCCTTGAGTGTTTTGCCAAAATAAGGATTGTTTTTCCCCTTAGAAACCCAGTTTTCTGCTGTTACTTCAAACTCTTTTTCAGGGTCAAACACAACCAGATCGGCTATTTGGCCTACTGAAAGAGAATTTTCTTCACCTAGAATCTTATAAGGCATTCTGCACATTCTTTCATATATAATCTGTAAATCGTTAAAGATAGTATTTACTATACTTGCCGCAATCTCTATGCTACTTATACCAAATGGTGCTTCAGAGATCCTTTGCTCTTTTTCCTTTTGCGTATGAGGTGCATGATCTGTTGCTATTACATCAATAAGACCACTCTTTAGAGTTTCTCTTAAAATATCCCTATCTTTTATCTCTCTGATAGGCGGATTAACCTTATACATAGTATTAAACGGAATAATGTCTTTGTCTGCAAAATAGAGATGATGAGGGGTAACCTCTGCAGTAACATTTATACCTAGTTCTTTACCTAATTTAATAAGGGCAACACTCTCTTTAGCTGAAAGGTGACAAAAATGTATTTTTGCCCCTGTCTCCCCTGCTAAAAGCATATTCCTTGCAACATTTACGGACTCTGAAGACGAAGGAATACCTGGGATACCCTTATCTCTTGTAAGGTAGCCATAGTGATAATAGCCTGTTGCTAGTGACTTTTCTTCAGCATGAGACAACACAGTATAATTATGATCAGATGCATAGGCTAAGACA